>DATFJG010000045.1:0-37430 GCA_035269305.1 Clostridia bacterium | reverse complement strand
AACTTCTTTATTTGGGTACACAATTTTGTGGTTTTCAACATCCCATCGTACACGTGTCTCATCCAGTTTTAAGTTATGATCTTTAACTTCTTCTTTTACTTCTTTGAATGTTCGAATATCTTGGTCTGAGTAAAAATCTAAACCGATACCCTCGATAGTACTTTTTAGTTTAATTACTTTTTTCATATTATCTCTCCTTAATTTTTTATTTATGTTTCTTTTACTTAATTTGATGATACACTATATTTAAAAAAAAGCAATGTGGAAACGGTTGCAAGTTTCATGAAAACGGTATCTATTTTTAGAAAACGTTATCTTTATGAAGAATGAGAAAGGAAAAAACATGAATGATATTAATAAAAAACTAATAATACTCACAACTAATCGATTGATCATTCGAAAAATTAGAATGAATGATGCATTATTTATCTATAATTTAAGATCTAATGACAAGAATATGAAATTTGTTGAAATAAAACCTTATGAAAATATTCAAAGAGCAGAGTCATTTATCAAAAATGTATCAGAAGATATTGGTAACGGTAATGTATTTTTATGGGTGATTGAGACAAAAAATTCTCTAACGAAGGTTGGAACGATTTGCTTGTGGTCTTTTTCCAAAGAGAATCAAAGTGCGGAAATAGGTTATGAGTTATTACCCTTATACCAGAAGAAAGGGTATGCCCATGAAGCATTACAAAGCATTTTAAATTTTGCGGAAACTAGATTGAATTTAAAAGCAATTAATGCCATTACTCATGAGAAACATGAGGCATCTATTCAATTACTTTTAAAAAATGACTTTCTACACTTGGGATATGTAAATGAGTTGATGCCTAAGGCAGAAGATGGACCAGAGATGTTACTTTTTCGAAAAATATTTAGTAAGTCTTTATCAGATGAATAGTTAACCTACATTGACAAAGGGCATTTAATAATTGTATTATATATTTAGACATTATGAATTAGTTTAACTATAATAGGGGGATTAAAATGGAAAGTAGAAGTTGGAGTTTAAATGAGTTATATGAATCCTTTAGTTCTGAAGCATTCATAGAGGATTTTGAAGCACTAGAAAAAAGTGTTGATGCATATGATGCATTTGTAGATGGTTTATATCATGACAATGCAAAGAAGTTTTTAATTGAATATTTAACATTTAAAAAAATTAATACTGTAAGATTTGAAAAATTGTTTGCTTTTTCAAATTTATCTTTTTCTGTTGATACAGGTAATAAAGAAGCTTTAAAATATATGGATAAGTTAAAAAAAATCCAATCAGATTTTACAAGTGCTGATGTACGATTTGAAAAGTGGTTATCAGAAATTGATCATTTAGAAGAGCTTATTGCATCTGATAAATTACTTAATGAGCATAAGTATCTATTAAATCGTATAAAAATAAAACAACAGTATAAATTAAGTGAAAAAGAAGAAATTCTTTTATCAAAATTAAGACAGACAGGATCTTCTAGTTGGTCCACTTTACAAGACCAAGTACTGTCTCAATTAGATGTTCCTGTTGAGATTAATGGTGAGGTTAAAGAGATGCCTTTACCTGCCGTAAGAAATCTAGCTTATAAAGATGATCCTGAAGTAAGAAAAAATGCTTATGAAGCTGAACTAGCAGCTTATGAAAAAATGGCTATTGTATCTTCAAGTGCATTGAACAGTATAAAAGGTGAAGTTTTAGAAGTCTCTGAATTGAGAGGGTTCGAGTCACCTTTAGATGAGAGTATTTTTAAATCTAGACTGAGTCGCAAAGCATTAGATGCGATGTTATCTGCCATGGAAGATTCCTTGGTTGATTTTAGAAGATATTTTTTAAGAAAAGCTAAATTATTAGGTCATGATCAATTACCATTTTATGATCTTTTTGCACCAGTAGGAGATATAGGTACAGAATTTAGTTACGATGAAGCAAGAGATTTTATTGTTGATAAGTTCACTACTTTCTCAAAGACCTTGGGAGATTATGCACAAAATGCCTTTGATAATGATTGGATTGATCCTTTTCCTAAGAAAGGTAAAAGAGGTGGCGCATTTTGTTATAATTTACAATCGATAAAAGAAAGTAGGATTTTAAGTAATTTTACTGGTTCCTTAAGCGATGTAATGACACTAGCACATGAGTTGGGTCATGGTTATCATGGTTATGCCCTGAAAGAAGAGAGTATTCTTAATTCTGATTATCCAATGCCATTAGCTGAAACGGCTTCTATTTTTTGCGAAACTATAGTTAAAAATGCAATCTTAAAAGATGCTACTAAGGAAGAAAAAATTGCAATTATTGAATCAAGTTTACAAGATTCGAGTCAGGTAATTGTAGATATATATTCAAGATTTTTATTTGAGTCTAGTCTATTTGATAAGAGAAAAGAGTATGCTTTATCAGTAGATGAAATGAAGGACTTAATGCTTGATGCTCAGGAAAAGGCATATAGTAACAGTCTGTCTGAAAGTGCAATGCATCCTTACATGTGGATGTGTAAACCACATTATTATTCGGCTGGATTCAATTTCTATAATTACCCATATGCATTTGGTTTGCTCTTTGCTCTTGGGCTTTATAATATATATCTTGATGAGGGTGATGCTTTTATTGAGAAATATAATGAGCTATTAAAACTAACCGGTAAAGAAGATGTCGTTGAAGTAACTAAATCAATTGGTATTGATATAGAAAGCAAATCTTTTTGGGAAGGTTCTTTAGCACAAGTAAAAGAACAGATTAAAGAGTTTATAACTCTAACAAATTAAGAAAAATTCATACATTATTGTATTGACAAAAGTAATTTGAAATCATAAAATGTACCTAATTAGAGGGAGTAACTGTTTGTGATTCATTTGCAGAATTTAAATCGTCATTACGGAAAATTAATTCCCGGTTTAAATAACTCGTTAGTTTGAAGTTTAGTGAGACTCTACAGCATTTTTGTTGTAGAGTTTTTTTGTTTAAATAGGGAGGTTTTTATATGGAAGAAATTATTTTTAACTTTTTATCATCATTGTCTTTACTATTAATTTTTATTACTATAGCCTTTACACTTTTTACATTAAGTAAAGGGGCAGATATTTTGGTTGATGAAGCCGTTTCCTTATCAATACATTGGGGGATTCCTAAAATGATTATTGGAGCAACCATTGTATCTTTAGGAACAACTTTACCGGAAGCAACTGTTAGTGTTATGGCGGCAGTTCAAGGCAATCCTGATTTGGCTTTGGGTAATGCCATTGGATCAATTATCGCTGATACTGGATTAATTATTGGTATTGCCTCATTATTAGGTACACTTCCAGTGGATCAGTTTGTTATAGATAAACAAGGAAAAATTCAATATTTATCAGGTATTTTGTTAGCAGTAATCAGTTTACCTTTTTTATCCCCAGGACCAGATGGTAAGATTACTCAAATGATGGGATTTATATTTCTAATATTATTGGCTCTATACATTTATAAAAGTATTGACTGGGCTAAAAAAGGTGAAATACCTTCAGAAGACGCTTTTGTAGAAGAACCGACGCCTGTAGTTGTACAAGTTCTAAAGCTAATACTTGGAATTACTTTGGTGATCTTATCATCTAAAATACTAATACCATCTGTTGAAATAGCAGCAATACGCATTGGTATTCCTCAAAGTATTATTGCGGCGACTTTAGTTGCTTTTGGTACAAGTCTACCAGAACTTATTACTGCAGTAACAGCCGTTAGAAAAGGTCATGGTGAATTAGCAATCGGAAACATTGTCGGAGCGGATATACTTAATGTATTATTTGTAATTGGTGCAGCAGCAGCTGTAACAAAAGGCGGCTTGTCAGTACCAGTACATTTTTATAAATTGCAGATACCAACGATGTTAGTCATTCTATTTACTTTTAGACACTTTACTAAAGGTGAAGATCGACAAATTGATGGCAAAGAAGGTAAATTTTTATTAATTATGTATTTGATTTATTTGATATTAAATTATGTTATTCTATAGATTTTTGGGGGCGTCAAATGAAAAAAGCTTTGGTTTTAGAAGGTGGTGGCAGTAGAGGTATTTATACTGCTGGCGTTTTAGAAGTTTTGCATAAAGAGAAGTTCGATTTTGATTATGTTATAGGAACATCTATGGGAGCATGTAATGCTTCATCATTTGTCTCAAATCAACCGAAAAGAAACAAACGCGTAATAGTGGATTATATAAATGATGATCGTTACTTTAATTATAGTGGATTAATAAGAAGTAAAGTTCCCGTTTTCGGAATGGATTTTTTATTTGATACAATACCAAATGAACTCGATCCATTTGATTATAATGCTTTTATTAATAGTTCAATGACTTTTAAAGCCGTTGCAACTGACTTACAAACTGGTCAAGCGGCTTATTTTTCCAAGACAGATATGAGCTCTAAAAATGAAATAATGAAAATGATTAAAGCGAGTAGTTCATTGCCAGGCTTAACATTGCCCGTTGAATTTAAAGGACGTAAGTATTTAGATGGTGGTGTCACAGATTCGGTACCTATTCAAAAGGCAATTGAAGACGGTAGTGATAGAATAGTCGTTGTTCTTACAAGAGATGCTTCTTACAGTAAGAAACCACTAAAAGGTAAAATAATACAAAAATTAAAGTTTAAAGACTATCCTAAATTCTTAGAAGCGCTTTTTAATCGACACAATGAGTATAATCAAACATTAGACTTGATTGAAAAATTAGAAAATCAAGGGAAAATTTTTGTTATACGTCCCAGTGAACCAATTAATATTAGTAAGTTTGAGAAAAATATTGAGACTTTTGATGAAATTTTTAATTTAGGTAAAAAAGATGTCGAGAATAGATTAGAAGGAATTAAAACCTATCTAAACATATAACAATAATTGAAAGGACTTGCTAGAATGACAGAAGAAAACAAAATAATAGAAAAGAAGATATTTAGAAAAATATTTCTGGCAATAGTAATAATAATTTTAGTAACTCTAATGAGTTTGATTCCAACGATTTTTAGAGGTTACCGTATGTATGAATCAGCTGTTAGTGATATGAGTATTCAGGAAAAAGTTTTTGAGGTTAGAAGTGATGAAAGCTATGCCACATTAAAGGAAATTTCACCACTTTTTCTACTAGGCGTATTAGAATCTGAAGATCAAAGTTTTTATAGACATAGCGGTATAGACTTTAAATCTACAAGTCGTGCAGTATTATCAAATTTAAAGGCTAGAAAACTAATTGAAGGCGGTAGTACAATTACACAACAATTAGCTAAAAATTTATATTTTTCCTTCGATAAAAAATTTGAGAGAAAAATAGCAGAAGTTTTTGTTGTTAGACGACTGGAGAACCAATTAAGTAAGAATGATATTTTAGAACTCTATTGTAATATAGCATATTTTGGTGAAGGAAACTATGGCATTAAAGAAGCAACTTTATTTTACTTTAGCAAATTACCTGAGAATCTATCGGCAGATGAGGCAAAAATTTTGGTGAAAACACTCAAAAGTCCAAGTTATTATAATCCGAATACTATATTTGAAGACGCCAAATGATTTCTTTTAAAAAGTTTTTCTCTTTGATTAATATATATTTTTTTTAATAGAAGCACCTAAACTGGAGGCTTTATGAAAAATAACAAATTTTTAGCATGGGAAAATAATATATTCGAGTTTATTTCAGATCCAGTTTTGTGTATGGATACGAATGGACACATTACGTATATGAATTTTCACGCTCAAGAATTTTTTTCTTTGACGTGTAATTATAATGATAAAATTTCAATCGATGATGTTACTCATAACACTTTTCAAAATGAAATTAATAAATTTATAGAAAAAGCAAAGAAACAACCAGTTGAAAAATGTAAAATAGATTTTTGGATTAATGATGAAAAGAAGAATGTATGTTGTAGTTTAAAAAGGATTAATGGGCCAGAAAGCGAAAATTGGATTTGTTTAATAATTGATAAAAGTAAATCTGATTTAGCTTTTGAAGAATTCTTAATGAAAGAAATGTTGTCTATTTCTAAACAGTTTATTATCAGTAACTCAAAGAAAGTAAACTATAAAATGATTGCAGAGGAGATGCAAAAGCTGACCAAAGCAAAATATGTTGTTTTTAATACACTAGAAACTAATGGTAAAGACTTTCAAACAAAAGCAATAGCAGGTTTATCTAATGATATTTACTATGCATCTAAACTATTAGGCTTTGATTTAATTGATAAAAAATGGCATTATGATCCTATAAAAGCTAAAAGAATTCAAGAACAAATGACGACAGTTTTTACTTCACTCAGTGATTTAACTGGCAATGTTATTACTGGGAGTCTAATAAAAATACTTGAAAAAACTTTTAATACAGGTCAAGTGGCAGTTATTAGAATAATGAAAGACGATCTGTGTATTGGAGATTTTACAGTGATCATGTCACAGAATGAAAAATTAAAGCATATAGGTTTATTGGAAATATTTGCTTCTCAAGTAGGCTTGTATGTAGAAAAGAATAGAACTGAAAAAACTTTAGCAATAATCAATAGGCGACTAGCGAATATTATTGAAGCAACCCATTTAGGTACCTGGGAGTGGCAAATCAAAGGGAATTCTATCTTCATTAATAACAGATTAGCTGAAATTATTGGGTATGAAAAATCAGAAATTGAACCTTTAACTTTTGATAAATGGGTTAAGTTTGTTCATCCAACTGACTTCAAAAATGTTAAAAAACAGTTAAGTTTAGTTTTTAATGAGAAAAAAGAATTTTATGACTTAGAAATTAGAATGAAACACAAAGATGGCCATTGGGTTTGGATTAAAACACATGGTAAAGTTATTGAATGGTCTGATACTAAAAAACCTGAACTTATCTCAGGGACCCACGAAGATATCTCTAAAAGAAAAGAATTAGAAGAAACTTTAAAAGAAAGCGAGAAAGAAAATAGACTTTTAATTGAAAAAATGGAACAAGGATTAGCAGTTCATCAGATCATTTGCGATGAAAATAACCAACCCATGGATTATAAATTCTTAAGTGTAAATAAAAAGTTTGAGGAGCAAATAGGAATAGAAGCAAAAGACTTAATCGGAAAAAGAGTGATGGAAATATTACCCAAAACAGAGAAATATTGGATAGAAAAATATGGTAAGGTCGCTTTAACTGGTAAACCAATGCAATATGAGAATTACTCAAGAGAAGTTAATAGATGGTTTAAAGTTTCTGCCTATTCTCCAAAACCACTGCAATTTGCAGTTTTAGTTGATGATATTACTGATCGTAAAAAAATAGAAAATGATCTATTTCTTAAAAAAGAGCAATTTAAGACCACACTTCTATCCCTTGGTGAAGGGGTAATTTCTACAGATGCTTTTGGAACCATTGTTATGATGAATAAGGTAGCTGCTAATCTAACTGGATGGAACCCTGCGAAAGCAATTAGAAAGAGTATTAATGAAGTTTTTATAATTAAAAATGAGATAGATGATAAAATTATTACTGATTTGATTAGAAAAGTATTGGTTTCCAATAAAATCATTAGTTTATCTGACCATACGTATTTAATTTCAAAATCTGAAAATGTTTTACCAATAGAAGTAACTGCGTCTCCAATAAAGGACCAAAATAGTTATATAACAGGCGTTGTTATAGTGTTTAATGATATATCAGAAAGAAGAGAAAGAGAAAAGCAGATTAAATATCTTAGTTTTCATGATGCTTTGACTGGATTGTACAACAGAAGATATCTAGTTGAATCTATGAAGAGACTTGATGTGAAAAGAAATTTACCTTTGAGTATTATTTTACTTGATGTGAATGGTTTAAAATTAACCAATGATGCATTTGGTCATGAAGCTGGCGATCAACTGTTGATTAAAGTCTCTAAGATACTAAAGACTGTTTGCAGAGCAGATGATATTATTGGAAGAATTGGTGGAGATGAGTTCATTATTATATTACCAAAGACATCAAAGACGGTTGTTAAAAGCATAAAAGAAAGAATCTTACAAGAAAGTAATTATGTGGAAGATAGTGATGTAGTTATTTCACTAGCAATTGGATATGCAACTAAAACAAGCTTAGATACAGATATTAATGATATTAGAATCAAAGCGGATAATCGGATGTATAAAAATAAATTAAAATATGGAAGTGTTATGCGTAATAAAACAATTAAAAGAATCGTTCAGAAAATTAATCAAGAGTATATTCATGAAAAAGAGCATACTCAAGAGGTTGCAAATTATTCAGTTATCATTGCAAAGGCTTTAGGATTTAGAGATTCTGAAGTAGAGGAAATAAAAAATGCTGGATTGCTTCATGATATTGGTAAAATTAGTATACCATTTGACTTACTAATGAAATCTAGTAGACTTACTTCTAGGGAATACGATATAATTAAAAGACATCCAGAAACAAGTTATCAAATTCTTAAATCTGTTGATGAGTATGTAAGAATTGCTAAAGGTGTTTTACATCACCATGAACGATGGGATGGCACAGGTTATCCAGAGGGCTTAGAAAAAGAAGAAATTCCTTTGATATCAAGAATATTAGCAATAGCTGATGCTTATCAATCAATGACTTCTGAACGTAGTTATAGAAGCAGTCAAAGTAAATCAGAAGCTATTACTGAATTGATAAAATTTGCTGAGAAGCAATTTGATCCAAAATTAGTTAATATCTTTATAAATGAAATAAAATGAAAAAAGAATAATTAAGTTCAATTCTAAAAGAATTGAACTTTTTTTAATATTTTTTTAAGTTGTCTTGAATTTAACAAGGATACGTTGTATAATGATAAGGACGTTTCGAATTAAGTAATCATGATTAAATCAGAGCGAGTGATAATTATATAATCGTGATTGGTTTTTAATAAAATAAGGGGGATATATGTGCTGTAAAAGTGAAGAAACTAATCTAAGTTTAACCGAAGATCAATTTACGACAATTGACAAAATATTAAGTCAATATACGAACTATCAAGTAAGTCTTATTTCAATTCTACAAAAAATTCAAGAGGAATTAAATTACATTCCAAAAGAAGGCATTGAATATTTAGCTGAAAAAACAAAAATTAGCGAATCTAAGATATTTGGTGTAGTAACTTTTTATTCTCAATTTAGAATGGCTCCTGTAGGTGAAAATCTTATTATGCTATGTCAAGGAACAGCTTGTCATGTTAACGGGTCAAAGAAAATAGAAGAAACGATAAAAGATTTTTTAAATATTGATGTAGGAGAAACAACTGATGATAATTTGTTTACTTTTACAAATGTGGCATGTTTAGGTTGTTGTTCATTGGCTCCAGTGATGATGATCAAAGATACAACTTATGGTCACTTAACACCTGATAAGACTAGAAATATTTTACAAAGTATAAGAGACGAAGCTTAAGGGGGTTTATATGAGAATAAAAGTAGGAGCAAGTAGTTGTGGTATCGCAGCAGGCGCTGACAAAATTATAGAAAGTTTAAAAGAAAAATATCCTAAGGTTGATATTAGTATTACTGGTTGTATAGGATTATGTTTCCTAGAGCCTATTGTAGATGTTTATGATGATAATGACCGTCTTTTTAGACATGTAAATGTTGAATTAGATGCAATTGATGAAATTATGGAAAATTTTGATTCTAGTAAAACTTTAATCAATACAATCGACCAAGATGTAATTAATAGACAAACAAGAATAGTAACAGAAAACTATGGACATATTAATCCTGAGAGTATTGATGATTACTTAAATGTTGGTGGCTATGAAGCAATAAAAAAATGTATATATGAATTGACACCTGAAGAAGTGATTGAAGAAATTAAAAAATCAGGTTTACGGGGAAGAGGTGGTGCTGGTTTTCCAACATGGTTTAAGTGGAATGCAGCTCTCCAATCGAGAGGTAAAAAGAAGTATATAGTATGTAATGCCGATGAAGGTGATCCAGGGGCTTTTATGGACCGTTCTGTTTTAGAAGGGGATCCGCATAAGCTAATCGAAGGTATGATGATTGCTGGTTATGCAATGGATTCTAATGAAGGTATTGTATATGTTAGAGCAGAGTACCCACTCGCTATAAAACGTTTACAAAAAGCCATTGATGATGCAGTAGATAAAAACATTTTAGGAAATAATATTTTTGGAATAGAAGGTAGAAATTTTAATATTCGTATTAAAGCAGGTGCTGGTGCTTTTGTGTGTGGAGAAGAGACAGCGTTAATTGCTTCTCTAGAAGGTGAGCGAGGCATGCCAAAATTAAAACCACCATACCCTGCTCAAAAAGGGTTTTTAGATTTACCAACAAATATTAATAATGTTGAAACATTGGCCAACGTTCCATGGATTTTTAATCATGGTGCTGATCAATTTGCAAGTTATGGAACTGAAAACTCAAAAGGAACGAAACTATTTGCTTTAACTGGAAAAATTCGAAAAGGCGGATTAGTTGAAATACCAATGGGTATGACCTTAAGAGATGTTATTTTTGATCTTGGTGGTGGCATTAAAAATGATAAAGAATTTAAAGGTGTTCAAATGGGTGGTCCATCTGGTGGTTGTTTACCGAAAGAATTTCTTGACTTACCTATAGATTACGAATCAATTACGAAAACTGGTGCTATTATAGGGTCCGGTGGAATGGTAGTTATGGATGAAAGTAATTGCATGGTAAATATGGCTAAGTTTTTCTTAGAATTTACTTGTGATGAATCTTGTGGAAAGTGTACTTATTGCCGGGTGGGTAATAAACGTATGTTAGAGATTTTAGAAAGAATTACTGAAGGTAAAGGAAAATTAAGTGATATTGATTTATTGAAAGAGTTAGCGACAAAAACGATAGAAGGTTCTTTATGTGGCCTAGGAATGACGGCTCCTAATCCTATTCTAACAACTTTAAAGTATTTTGAAGAGGAATACCTTGACCACATAAGTGGGAAGCATTGTTCGTCGGGCACTTGTAAAGATTTAATGCAATATGTAATTGATGCTGATAAATGTGTTGGCTGTACTGCTTGTAGTAAAGTATGTCCAGTAGATGCAATTGAAGGAAAGGTTAAAGAGAATCATTTAATTATTCAAGAACAATGCATTAAATGCGGCAATTGTTATGATACTTGTAAGTTTGACGCAATTTATATGGATTAGGGGAGGAAATAATGCCAAAAATTTTAGTTAATATTAATGGAAGAGAATTAGAAGCATTTAGAAATCAGACAATCTTAGAAGTTTGTAAAGATCATAATATAAAAATACCAACACTATGTCATAGTGAGATGCTTGAAAATTATGGTTCATGTGGAATATGTGTTGTTGAAGTTGAAGGTACTAATAAATTATTAAGATCCTGTTCAACAAAAATTCAAGAAGGCATGATTGTTAAAACTTCTAGTAAAAGAATAAAAGAATCAAGAAAAACGACTTTGGAGCTATTATTATCATACCATACGGGAGACTGCAAAGCCCCATGTACTTTTGCTTGTCCAGGAAATGTAGATGTACAAGGATATGTTGGATTAATAGCCAACGAAGAATATGATGAAGCTCTAAAATTAATAAAAGAAAAGTTGCCTTTACCGGCTGCCATAGGTCGAGTTTGCCCTCATCCATGTCAAACAGGGTGTCGAAGAGATTTAATCGAAGATTCGATTTCAATTGCATGGTTAAAAAGATTCGTAGCTGATAAAGATTTAGAAAAAGATGAACCTTATTTGCCAGAAATTAAACCAGATAAAAATAAAAAAATAGCAATTATTGGTGGTGGACCTGGTGGCTTATCTGCAGCATTCTTTTTAAGAAAAGAAGGTTACCAAGTAACTGTTTATGAAGCCATGCCTGAGTTTGGCGGTATGTTAAAATATGGTATACCACTTTATCGTTTACCAAAGGATGTATTAAGAGATGAAATTAAATTAATAGAAAAAATGGGTGTTAAGTTAATAGCTAATACACGTATTGGTGAATCTATTGAGTTTGAACATATTCGAAAAGAATTTGATGCTGTCTATGTATCAATTGGTGCGTGGAAAAGTTCTATCATTCCTTGTAAAGGACATACTTTAAACCATGTTCATGGAGGTATTGATTTCTTAAATAAGTTTGCTATTAACGAACCAATAAAAGTAGGTAAGAAAATAGCAGTTATTGGTGGTGGTAATACTGCAATGGATACTTGTCGTACAGCTATAAGATTAGGTGCAGATAAAGTTTATGTTATATACAGAAGAACCATGGATGATATGCCAGCAGTTGATGTTGAAATTATAGAAGCTTTAGAAGAAGGTGTAGAGTCAAAGTTTCTTTTAAATCCAGTTGAAATATTAGATGATGGTAATGGTAATGTTGCAGGAATAAAACTAGAAAAGATGCGGAATATCGGCATAGATAAACGTGGTCGTACGAAAGTTGAAGGTACTGGCGAGTTTGAAACATTGGAAGTAGAATCTGTAATTATGTCTATTGGTCAAAAATTGGACAATACTGGTCTTGAGGCAATCCAACTAAATGATTGGGGAAATATAGAATCCCACGAAAAAACATGGCAGACCAATCTTGAAGGTGTATTTGCAGGTGGTGACTGTGCAAATGAAGGTGCAGATATAGCAATTCATGCCATAGATGATGGTAGAAAAGCAGCTAAAGTAATTGATAGTTATCTTTATGGAGACATACAGCCTATTGAAAATAAGTACTATGTTGAAAAGAAAAATCTAAGTAGATCTGATTTTCCAAATATTGATACAGAAAAGCGTAGTTCCATGGGACATGAACTGCCTGAAGTAAGAAAACATAACTTTGAAGAAGTTGTTTATGGATTTACTGAAGCTGAAGCGTTAGCGGAAGCTCAACGTTGTTTGGAATGTGGTTGTAAAGAAGTATTTAAGTGTGATTTACTTGAATATTCGAATGCATATCAAGTTGAACCAGAAAGACTTGCAGGAGAGAAACAAGTACACGAAATAGATGAAAGCCACACGAATATCATTAAAGATGCAAATAAATGTATTCATTGTGGTATGTGTGTTAGAATCTGTGATGAGGTAATGGATTTAGGAAGTCTTGGTCTAGTGAATAGAGGATTTGATACGGTCGTACTACCAGCACTTAATAAGAGATTAGAGGATACAACGTGTATAAGTTGTGGTCAATGCGTTAACATTTGCCCGACAGGAGCACTTCAAGAAAAAATGAAAATTGAAAAACCTGTGCCAATTTTACCAAACATTACACATACAACATGTACTGCTTGTTCTATTGGATGTCAGGTAAATATTGAATCAAAGGGTCGACTATTATTAAGAGCGATTCCAGACTATTATGATTTAACAAGTAAAGGGTTATTATGTTCAAAAGGTAAGTTTGATTTTAGTTATAAAAATGAAAACCGATTGTTAAAACCTATGATCCGAAAGAATAATGCTTTAGTTGAAGTGACTTATGAAGAAGCAATTCTTTATGCCGCTAGAAAAGCTCAGTCTATGGAATTACTCTATGGGAAAAATGCTTTAGGCGTTTCAATTAGTGAATCTTTAACAAATGAGGAAATATATCTTTCTAAAAAATATGCTAAGGAAATTTTAAAGACAGATAATATATTTAATATAGAAGGAAAGAAGAGTGGCTTACAAGAAGTTCTCGGAATAGATGCCTCTACAAACACATTAAATGAAATCATTAATACAGATGTAATTTTCAATATTAATGCTGATTTGATGTCAGATTATACGATAGCAGGATTGAAGGTAAAGCAAGCCTATGACCATAAAGCGAGCATTATAAATCTTAGTCATCAGGCTTCTAAATTGGATGATTGGAGTGAGATTTCTATAATTGATGGAAATATTACTGGAACTTTGAAGTCAATTTATGAAGGATTAAATAACAGCGAAAATATTACTAATGATGCAGTACAAAAAGTTTTAGATTTATTAGATAATAATAAAAAGGTAATTTTTATATTTGATGAAAACAATACAAGTACAGAAGATGAAATTCTTATTGCTAGTATTGCAAAAATATCAGGTCATATAGGTAGTCCGCGAAATGGGATCATTAAACTCAGAAAAAATATTAATGGCCAAGGACTTGTAGATATGGGTATATCAAACGATTCGACTGCTTATCAAGAGAAAATTAAGTCTGGAGAGATTCATGGGTTACTATTAATTGGCAATAAAATGCCTGGAGATGGTCTTCTAGATTCACTAGATTTTTTAATGGTAATGGCTGAAGAATTAACAGATGACATAAAAAAAGCAGATGTTATTTTCCCAATGGCTACAATGTTAGAGTCAGAGGGTACCATTACAACTAATGATCGACGCATATTAAAGGTTAACCAAGTGATTAATCCAAGAATTAAATATACTAATTTATATCTTATTGAAAAATTAATGAATGTTTATAGTAGAAATATTACACTAAACAGTTCAGAAGAAGTATTAGAAGAAATTTGTAGAAACATTAAATTTTATCACGGCTACTTAGATGCTGGACAAGATAATAATAGATGGCCAATTAATTCTACTCACATACTTTTTGAAAATGAGAATATTTTTGCGTTACCTGTTCATGAGAAGGAATTGCCTAAAAATGTCTTAGAAATAATCGAATCAATCAAATAAAGTTTTGTATAGAGTGCTTATATAAGCACTCTATTTTATTTATAATAACAAAATAATGTACTGCAATGATTAATAATATTATTTATACTTAACAAAAATATATTTTAATGATATAATGTTTTGTGAGGTAGAAGAACTGAGGTGAGATAATGTCTATGAAAGAGTTAATGAGTCATGGTTTTGTGATTAAAGAGTATGGTTATGATCTTTATAGTATAGCAAAGGCATATAATCAACTACCTGAGCAATCCAATGAAAGAGGATTATATCTTAAAGATTTAAAAAGATATTCAGAGAACATAAATAGTATTGCTGAAGCAATTTCTAAAGTTATAGAAGACGAAGAAGAAAAAGAAAAAGAAAAACAAAAAATCAAAAAAGTACTAAGATAAAAAAACATCCAATAGAAATGGATGTTTTTTTACAATTGGTGTAGTTTTAAATAAAAGTTTCGAAACTCATCTTTTTTATTTTTTAATAATCTAATCAGCTCTGGGTCAAAGTGTTCTCCAGATGATTCTTCAAGAATAATCCATGCTTTCTCAAAACTAAATTCATCTTTGTAGACACGTTTCGAAGTTAGTGCATCAAATACATCTGCTATTGCCACAATACGTGCTTCAAGTGGAATTTCATCTCCTCTTAAACCTTCAGGGTAACCTTTACCATTCCATTTTTCGTGATGGTAGCGAGTAATATTTTCAGCAACTGTATAAAACCCGTGGTTAAATATTTCTAAGGATTTCTTTAAATCAGAGAATATATCTGCTCCAACGGATGGATGAGTTTTCATAATTTCCCATTCTGAAGAATCTAGTTTTCCAGGTTTTTTAAGAATTTTATCTGGTATTGCTACTTTACCAATATCATGAACAGGTGCGTTATTAACAATTTCTCTAACAAATTTACTTGTTACACAATAATTCTCTGAGGGATGATTTATTAATAATTGAGTAATGAATCGAGAGTATTCAACCATTCGATCCAGATGTTCTCCCGTTTCAGTATCTTTTTTCTCAACGAGATCAGCAAAAGCAACAGTAATTTTTGAAAAAATCATTTTTGTTAAATAGGTTTTATCAAGAATACCAGCTATTTCACGGGCGATATTTTCACCAATTTGCTTTGTCTTTTCATTGAACTGATTTTTATTAACAGAACTAAAGAATAAAAAACCAAAAACAGATTGATCGATGACTAATGGAAAAACAATATTTGATTGAATACCTTCTCTTAAAATTAAACTCAAAGCGCTGGCTTCAGTTTTATTCTTATATAATTCTTCTAGATTATTAGAAATAAGGGTTTTAGGGTTTTTAATGAGTTTATACAATGAAGTATCATTAAAAGCAACATTAAAGCCTGATCCAAGAAGAATTTTGTCATAATTTGCAATACCATACTCTGCAATAATTTCTTCATCGATGTAATTTACAAAGGCGACACCAACACGATCAACTCGAAGTTCTTCTTCTATCATTTCAAAAAGATTATCAATAACTTCTGTTAAGAGATAGCCCCGGCTTGTGACAACTTTTATCTTTTGAAGAAAATCCTGTTCCTGCATCACTTGGTGAACGATTGATTCTATTTCCATTTCTTCTTTAAACTTAGGTTGAAAAAATGGTAAATTTTTAGCTTGAAAGTCTTGCTGATTCATTTGACTAAAGGCTTTTACAATATATGTTAAATCAATTCGACCAATTCTGTAAAGTAAAAATAACAAAACTAGAACGATTAAAGTCATTATACCAATTAGAACATTATTTGTTTGAATGTATAAGTCCATTATACTAATAATATTCTGATCAAAATAATGAATAGAATCATCTAATATTGGTTTAATAGAATTGTACTCATGGCTTATGGTAGTGAAGTTTTTATTATTAACTATTTCATTACTAAAGCAATTTTCAACTAAAGCACTTAAATCCTTGAACTTTTCTTCAATTAAGTTAATAGATTGATAGCTATTATCAAAAATACTAAAAGATCTAAAAATAATACTATTTCTGTAGTTAGTAATCATTATTTTCGATTTTAAGATAATTTCATTATTATTATCTATCAAATCTTTTAATAATTTTGTATTTCTATTATTTGCTTCCACAATATTCTTTAATCGCGCGCTATCCATTGAGTCAATATCTTGCGATGAAATATTATTAAGTACTCTTAAGGGAAGGTCCATTTCAAGATAATTTTCTTTGATTTCACCAATCAGGTGATGTGTTTCATATAACTTATGTGTTAAATCATTTATATAGAAAATATTAAATGTAATTAGAATAATTAGTATGATTAATAATGTGAATATAATACTTCCGATAATATTTTTTAAACTTTTCATTTTGGCTCCTTAGGTACTTATTAAATAATATTTATCATATTATATCATTTTTGAAAAATAAAATAAAACCATCATTATAACGAAAATTTAATAAATTACTTGACATATATATTTAAGTCACTTAGAATAAGTAGCAACATATAAGTTTATAAGCGTTGAAAGGGCAAAACTTTTATAAGGTCTATTACAGAGAACTGGATTAGCTGAGAGCCAGGTAGATTTATTAATTGTTATTCTCCCATGAGCTGGAAATTGAAATTTAAGTAGGTTTCTCCGGGTTAGTAGCCGTTATTTCTACTAGAGTATACGATGAATAATCCGTACTTAATGAGGTAATAATTTATTATTACAAAAATGGGTGGTACCATGAAGAAGAATCTTCATCCCAGTAAACAGTATAACTGTTTATTGAGATGAGGATTTTTTTATTTTTAAATCCTAATGAAGGATAAGAAGAATTAGAATGTGGAGGTATATAATGAGTTTTAAAATTGTACAAGCTTTACCAACCCCTGAAGAAGTTGAAAAAATGATGCCAATGAGCCAAGAATTAATTGAGCTCAAAGCTAAAAGAGATCGAGAGATTAGAAGAATATTTACGGGAGAGTCCGACTTATTTATTTTAATTATTGGTCCGTGTTCAGCGAATGATGAAAAAGCTGTTATTGAGTACGTTAAACGACTCGGGAAACTTCAAGAAGAATTTCAAGATAAATTAATGATTATACCTAGAATTTATACAAACAAACCTAGAACAACTGGTGAGGGTTATAAAGGATTATTACATCAACCTGACCATACTGAAAAGCCGGATATGTTAGAAGGCATAAAAGCAATTAGAAGACTACATATAAATGTTATGAAAGAATCAGGATTAACACCTGCAGATGAAATGTTATACCCAACAAATTATGATTATGTAAAGGATTTATTGAGTTTTATCGCTGTTGGTGCAAGGTCTGTTGAAAACCAGAAACACCGACTGACAGCAAGTGGTATTGATATCCCTGTAGGGATGAAGAACCCTACAAGTGGTGACTTAAGTGTTATGTTGAATTCTATAAGAGCAGCTCAAATTGAGCATTCATTTATATACAATGGAAACGAAGTACGAACAAGTGGTAACCCTTTGGCACACTGTATCTTAAGAGGATATGTTGACCAATATGGTCGAAATTTTCCAAATTATCATTATGAAGAAGTTGTACATTTATTAGAGGAGTATAGAAAAAGAAATCTAAAGAACCCATCAATTATTATAGATACCAATCATGCCAACTCAAATAAGCAATATAAAGAACAACCAAGAATAGCAATGGAAGTACTTAGAAATCGTGAATATAATCCGATACTCAAAAAAACAATAAAAGGCTTAATGATCGAAAGCTACTTGGAGGATGGTAAGCAAAATGAAATGGGAGAAACTTACGGAAAATCAATTACAGATCCCTGTTTAGGATGGAATGATTCTGAAGCATTGATAAGAAAGATAGCAAAAGAATTATAAAAGTGTGCCTAGAAATTTTTTTCTAGGCTTTTTTTTACTCAATTGCTAGGTCATTAGGTATTGACAGATAAGAGACAATATTGTACAATAGGTATGCAAATGAGAATGATTATCACGTTCATACAAGGAGGCAATATGAAATTAGATGAAGTCATGACAAAAAGAATTGTCGTAATCAATCAAATAGATATTCAAGGCGTTCATAGAAAACGATTACAAGAAATGGGGTTAATTGTAGGGCGAAGAATATATGTACAAAAATTTGCACCTATGGGTAATCCAATGGAAATTAAAATAAATGGGCAAAGTATTTCAATTAGAAATGAAGAAGCACATTTAATTGAAGTAAGTGATTCACATGAGTAATACAGTCGCATTAGTTGGTAATCCGAATTGTGGTAAAACCACATTGTTCAATGTATTAACTGGTTCAAGGTATTCTGTAGGTAATTGGCCTGGGGTAACTGTTGAAAAAAAAGAAGGTAAAATTAATGATGATTTAACTTTAGTTGACTTACCAGGTATTTATAGTTTAACACCATATTCAAAAGATGAAGAAATTGCAGAAGAGTTTTTGTTAAGTGATCGATCTGATTTAATTGTTAATATTGTTGATGCAACAAATCTTGAACGGAACCTTTATTTAACTTCTCAGTTAATAGAAACAGGTAAACCTGTAGTTTTAGCATTAAATATGATTGATGAACTAGATATTGCAGGGGCGAATATTGATTATGCCAAACTTTCTGAATTGATTGGCGTACCTGTGGTGCCAATTTCTGCACTAAAGGAACAAGGTATTCAACCTTTGATTTATAGAATAAAAAGTGGCATTAGACATCCTAAAAAAGTAAAGTGGCATTACTCAGGAGAGATAGAAAAGTATATTGTTGATGCCCAAAAAAAAATAGAAAAAGAGTCAATTGTTTATAAGAACTATCCAAGTAGATTCTTAGCGATTAAACATTTAGAAAATGACCATGAAGTTAATGAAGTGGTAAGTTATTATGATCAAAGTCAATTGATTGAATTAGAAAATAAAATAGTAGCTGATCGATATGAGCATATTCGATTGATTATTGAAAAGACCTTTTTTTCAGAACGAAAATTTTTAGATGATTCAGTTTCAGATAAAATAGATTCAGTTTTAACGAATAAATGGTTTGGTATACCTATATTTGCTTTCGTTATGTATTTAGTATTTCAATTTACTTTTAGCATTGGAAATATTTTTTTAGATATTATTGATGGATTTTTTAGTGATGTAATTATTCCAGGTGTGATCAATACATTAACTTCATTAGGTATTGCTGAATGGATGGTATCGATGATAGGAGAAGGTATTTTTGGTGGTGTTGGTGCAGTTTTAACCTTCTTACCAAATATAATTTTCTTATTCATTGCTATTGCAATCTTAGAAGATTCAGGTTATATGTCAAGAGTAGCATTTATACTTGATCGTGGCCTTAAAAAAATAGGTTTAAGTGGAAAAGCCTTTATACCAATGGTTGTTGGTTTTGGTTGTAATATACCTGGCATAATGGCTACTAGAACTTTGCGATCAGAGACAGATCGGAAAATTAGCATACTTGTGAATCCATTTATGTCTTGTGGTGCAAGGCTACCAGTATATGTTTTATTCGTAAATGCGTTCTTCTTAAAAAATAAAGCACTTGTGACTTATAGTCTATATATGCTAGGTATTGTCATTGCAATATTAATGGCTTTAATATTCAAAAAGACTATTTTCAAAGGTTCAACTGAAGTATTTATGATTGAATTACCTCGCTATAGAATGCCTTCAGTAAAAAATGTATACTTAAAAGTATGGGAACAGGGTAAGGCTTATGTTCAAAAAGCTGGTAGTATCATACTAGCAGCCTCTGTTATTTTGTGGTTTGTACTTAATCTAGGACCAACTGGCATGACTGATATGCAAAATAGTTATGGTGCTATGATTGGACAGTTTATATCACCAATATTTAGACCACTAGGTTTTGGTGATTGGGCAGCTTCATTATCACTATTAACTGGTATAGTTGCTAAAGAAGTAGTAATTAGTAATATGGCTATTATATATGGACTCGGAAGTTCTGTAGCGGAAGCTGCTTTAGAAGGTTCCGTTGAAGGATTTGCGCCGACGTTAGGAGCAGCATTTAATCAAGTCTCTGCTTATGCTTTTATGGTATTTGTGCTATTGTATACACCATGTGTTGCCACGCTAGCCGTTGTAAAAAGAGAGATGAACTCCTATAAATGGATGTGGTTTCAAATGTTCTATCAATTTGTAGTGGCATGGATTGTTGCGTTCCTAGTATATCAAGTTGGAAGCATATTATTCTTATAACCTTTAGGAGGTGCTAAATGGGTGATATCTTAACAATTATATTTGGTATCTTAATATTTAGTTATACTATTTATCAAATAAGAAGAATTTATATAGCTACAAAAAAAGGTAAATGTGTTGGTTGTCCATCAGCTGATACATGCGCTGAAAATCCTAAAAATGTTGAAAAAGTACAAATAATAGATCTTACAGAAGAATAGATAATTTTAAATGGCTAATTTTATTAGCCATTTTTGTTTAGAGAAATTGATTTTCATGTATGTTATAATAGTATTATCATTAGATTAAGGAGATGACTCATGGTAAAAAGAATAATGAAATATAAATATTTGCTTCTATTAGTATTTACTTTTATTTTTGCTTCAGCCAATATAACTTTTGCAGAACCTAGTAATATAAAACTATTAGTAGATGGAGAAGACATAACAGAATTATCCAGTCCTATTATTGAAAATGACCGTATGTTAATTCCTATCCGATTTGTATCAGAAAGTTTAGGTGCAATCGTTGAGTGGGATGGAGAAAATAGACGTGTAACAATAGCAAGAAATGATGATCATCTAAAGTTAAAAATTGATAGCCGTTTAATACAATACAATCAGGGAAAAAAATATCAGTTAAGCGATGTTGCCCCTAAAATAATAAATGATCGGACTTATGTTCCAATACGTTTGGTGAGTAATGCATTAGGTGTTGGTATTAATTGGGATGGAGAAAATAGAGTGGTAAAAGTACAGTCAGACTTAAATTCAACTGTTGAACCATTTTATGCTGTTGAAATTACTAATCTAGAAGAAGGAAGTTATATTAATGGCAAAACTGAAATCCAGTATGAGTTACCGGAAACGTTAAAATCAGACAATTATAAAGTAAAGATGCTTCTATTAGAACCTTCAAGTTCAGAAGGTTTTATAAAAGGTATGACAACTGGGAATAAAAATACAATGACGTATTTACCTTCGTTTGATGATGAAGGAGAAAAAGCTTTAGTTTTAGCAGTGTATAATCGAAACAATGATTTCGTTGCTGGTAAAGTCATACGTGTTATTATTGATCTCGAGCCAGATGTTACACTAGAAACAATAGACAATGCAACAAATATTACTGAAAAAGTTACTATTACCCCTAAACTGAACTTTATCCCAGATTACGTCAATTATGAGATTACAAGCATTAGTTCAAATAAAACTAAAGTAATTGAAGAACGAGATCCTTTTGGAGTTTATACATGGTATCCACAAAATTCAGAGAATGGCAATTACTTTATTAAAGTAGTAGCTATAGCAAATAATACAACATATGAAAGCAGAAATGCTGCTGTAAGAATAAATATTTCTCCTAAGATTAGTCTGAGTGGCGTAAAGGAAAATCAGATAATTAATGGACCGGTCAATCTAATTGCGAAAAGAAATTTTGATGTTAATGAAACAATATTTTATATTAAGGATCTAGATTCAAATGAAGTTGATGAGTTAAAACGAATACCTTATGGCGCGTATACATGGTATCCAGATGAATCTATGTCAGGTTCAAAAGCCCTCAGAGTAGTTGTAGAAGACACTCGCGGCAACATTCATTCAAGTGATTGGATCACTGTAGAAATTGATCATTCGCCAATGATTGAAATGGTCGGTGTTGGTCCAAAACAAATAGTAACAAAAGATTTAGAGTTAGATTATCGAAGTAATGTAGCATTAGACAATGTTAAGTATATATTAGAAAATCTTGATAATTCAAGTGTGAATGAGTATCCCGTTAGTGAAATGTCTGAAATATTTAACTTATCTATAAATGATCTTAAGACAGGTAATTATAGTATAAGAGTTGTTGGTTCCTATAATGGCGAAACTATAAGTTCAGAAAAAGTAGCATTTAAAATTTATAAAGACAAACTATTTTCTGCAAAACCCATAATTGAAAAAAGTAAGTTTTTAGATTTTGCTTCTGAAATGGCTTTAGATTCATATTATAAAACGAATATGTCTGCGGCTCTGCAAACAGCACAAGGTATTCTAGAAACCGGTTGGGGTCAAAGTGTCCCCGTAGATAAGTACTCAGGTAAATTTTCGAATAACCTTTTTGGAATTAAAGGTACGGGTTCTAATGGTTCCGTTACATCGAATACTTGGGAAGTATATAATGGTGTTGTTTACCGTGTAGATGATTATTTCAGAGCCTACAATTCAGTCATTGAAAGTTGGAAAGACCATAAAGACTTATTGCTAGAAGCATCAAGATATTCAATTTTTAGAGATGTAATGTATGATAGTTCTTTAGGTGCTTGGGCTATTCGTCGTGCTGGTTATGCTACTGACCCACAATATCCTTTGAAGCTCATGAGAATTATTAGAGAGTATGACTTAAAAGAATTAGATAAAATTGACCTTTAAAGGATTTAAATTATGAAGAAAAAAATAATTAGAAGTTTTATATTTTTGAGTTTAGTATTAATTTTGATTGCAGGTGTATGGGTAAATCAAACCTATGAGCCTACTCAAAATGCAATGAATTACACTTTAGATACTGAGAAAGTAGCTGTCATAGAAGAAAGGTTTGGTTTAACCTTTATACCTGTGCATAAGAAAAATTCGACGGGAATAATATTCTATCCTGGTGCTAAGGTAGAACCAGAAGCTTATAGTCCATTGGCTCATAAGTTAGCTGAAAATGGCTATCTGACAACAATCATAGAAATGCCCTTTAACCTGGCTGTAATTGATATAGATCGGGGAAAAGAAGTTATGACTCAATATGAAAAAATTAGCCAGTGGTATATTGGCGGGCATTCTTTAGGCGGTGCAATGGCCGGTAGTTTTGCAAATGACAATAAAGATTTATTAGAAGGTGTATTCTTTCTAGGTGCGTATCCTGTTGATAATTTTACAGATGGTTCATTAGACGTGTTACTTATTAATGGATCATTAGATACCATTATTGATAGAAGCAGATTAGAAGAAGGGAAAAATTTAATTCCTAAAAATAGTAAAAATATTATAATTAAAGGTGGTAACCATTCACAGTTTGGTTCCTATGGTCTTCAAAGGAATGATCAACCAGCTGAAATATCTAATGAAAAACAGCAGGAACAGACAATAGAGTTGATTATTGAGTTAATAAAAAATGAGTACTAAAAAAGAGAGGTTAACCTCTCTTTTTTTGGTGGAGATAAGGGGACTCGAACCCCTGACCTTTTGGCTGCCAGCCAAACGCGCTCCCAGCTGTGCCACATCCCCATATTCGATTCACTTAATTTTACTAAAATTTTCAAAAAAAAGCAATAATTTCTTTTGCTGAAAGTGAAAATTATCTTTCATCATCAACTAAACGGTCAATCAGTGATTGAATAATATCAAAGTCATTTTCATCAAGCTTTTCGGCTTGGTCAAATATACAGGTAGGATCTGTTGCTTGGCCATCCATACTTCTACCAAGAAGGTAATCCGTTGATACTTCCAAGAAATCGGCAATTTCTTTTAAAGTCGTTGCATCGGGTGTTCTTTGATTAGTAATGTATTTTGAGACGGCAGAATATGAAATGTTTAATTGCTCTGCAATTTCTTTTCGAGAAATTTTCCTTAACTTTAACAATTGATTAATTCTATTTCCAATATTCATGTGTTACCTCCTTTGTTACATTTTACCAAATAATTTCAAAAAGAGGAAAAAAGTGGACAAAATGTACTTGTTATAATACAATTTACCCACAAAGTAATAAGATAATTATTTTTTTCTAATTAATCTATTGATATTATACTTTAATTAATTGTTTAGGCTTATAAGAAGCTGGTAAGTATTAGAAAATAGGATTAAGAAGTAAAATGGAGAAGACCTATAAACTAGTAGATGTAGTTAGAACTGAGGGGGCTTAATGTTTGATCAATACAATGACAAGAAAAATCAAATTGATGAGAATTTTAATATACATTTAAGACATAATATCAAACCAATGAAAGAGGGATCAATAATTGCTTTAATCTATGGAATATTCGGCGTTATTTGGATAGCGTTTTCTGATTCGGTTTTATTATATTTTTTTGACGATATTGAGGTCTATCGAAAAGTACAAACAATTAAAGGGTGGCTCTTTGTTTTCATTTCAGTCATGCTAATTTATAGTTTGGTAAAAATTAGATCAGAATTATATCATAAAAGCATTAAAGATTTACAAGCTTCATACCAGGAGTTAGAAACTGTTTATGAAGAGTTAGAAGCAAGTAATCAAGAAATTTTAATAAAAGATACATTCCTAGAATATGAGAAAAACTTAAATAACAAAATATTTAATAATGCTAATGTTCTAATATGTATTTGGGACCAAAATGGGGTTATACAGAAGATTAATCCTTATACCGAAGAAATACTCGGTTATAACAAAAAAGAGCTTGTAGGCTCAAATTGGTTGGATTTATTAAATCAACGGGATAACAACTTCCAGGTAGAAAAGATAATTAAAGGAATTGAAGATAGTAAATTTTCTAGAAACCATGAAAATGAGCTGATCGCAAAAAATAAAAATAAAATTCAAGTATTGTGGAATACAATTAATATTAACAACAAGGATGAAACGCCTTTGATGCTTTCCATTGGATCAGATTTATCTATTCAGAAAAAACTTCAATCAGAGTTAGATGAGGCAATGCATTCTGATTATTTAACAGTTCTTCAAAATAGAAGTCACCTTTACAAAAGTGTCATAAAAGCTGTTAATAAAAAAGAAAGATTCAGTTTAGTAGTCATGGATCTGGATAATTTTAAGTATATTAACGAAAAATTCGGTCATGATGTTGGCGATTTATTGCTTAAATATATTGCCAGAGAACTTCAAGAGGACATAGATTATCCAAATGAAGTTGTACGACTAGGTGGAGATGAATTTTCAATTCTATTATATGAAGAGGATCAAGAAAAAATACGAAAAAAAGTAAATGATCTCTTAATTAGATTGGGAAACACATGGGAGATCAACAATTACAAATTATATTTTACCTTTAGTACAGGTGTTTCAATTTATCCAAAAGATAGTTGTAATTATTTAGAGATATTTCGTAATGCAGAAATGGCAATGCATCAGGTGAAGAAATCTGGTAAGCATAAACTACTCTTTTATAATGAGCAATTAGAGAGCAAAAGTTTAGAAAATATTAAAATGGCTAATGAATTAGAAAAAGCTATCAGTAACAAATCTTTTGAATTATATTATCAACCCCAATTGAAATTATCATCTAATAAGTTAGTTGGTATAGAAGCTCTGATTCGTTGGAATCATATGGAAAGAGGATTTATTTCGCCAGGAATTTTTATAAAGCTGGCTGAAGAAACGGGACAAATATTTGCATTAGAGCAATGGGTTTTTAATGAGGCTTTACAGCAAAAAGAAATCTATGAAAAAGAAAAAGGTGTAAATGAAAATCTTGAAATATCAATTAATTTGTCTAGCAAGAGTTTAATGAGCGGCTCTGCCTTTGATAAAATTGAAGCAATCTTTAAATCTTATCCTATCAGATATTCAGAAATAATTATTGAAATCACTGAGACAGCTTTAATTGATAAAATTGATATAGCAATTGAGCGACTAAAACGGTTAAAGAACCTTGGTGTTAAGATTGCCTTAGATGATTTTGGAACAGGTTATTCCTCATTAACGTATCTTAAAAGACTACCTATTGATATTGTTAAGTTTGATCGTAGTTTTATTAGTGTAATTGATCAAAGCGACAAAGATCAAAAGATAGTCAAATCAATGCTAAATTTAGTTGATAGTTTAGGTTATAAAGTTGTTGCTGAAGGTATTGAGACCAAAGAGCAACTTAACTACTTATGTAGCAATAACTGCGATTACGGACAAGGTTATTTATTATCAAGGCCTATAAGAAAAGATCAGATAATCAAATTTAATATTAGTTAAAAATAAAATCTCTAATCCTTATGATTAGAGATTATTTTTTTAATTAACTTTTTTGAATTTTTACTTTTAAGTTTTTTTAAATCTTCAATGTATTTTTCTTTTCCGGTAAAAGTGAATTCTTGATTAAACAAAGCTTGATCAATTTTCTTACGTATATTATTATAGGTTTTAAAAGTAGAATCTTCTTTTAGTAAGGAAAGATAATTAATGATTTTCTCTTGAATTATTATGAGTTCAGCATCTGTAAACTTATTTTTAAACTGGGCATCTAAATCAATGGTTTCTCCAGAAGCTATGATATTTTTTATTTGACCGATTAGGCATTTGTTGGCTTCACAAGTACCACAGTGTTCTTCAGTTAAACAAGTAATTTCTACTTGATCATTAATATCTTCCTTTAAAACTTTAAGTTTTTCTGCAATTGTTTTGTACTCAGTTAATTTTTCTTTGTTTCTAAATGCTTTTATTAGTAAAGCTATGTAACTAGTTAAAACAATTACTGCTAGAGGTATACCAAAAATAAATAATAAGTCTTTATTAATAAATCGGAATAACTTAATTAACCCGAAAATGATGAAGATAGAAGCTGAAGCTATTTTTATAGTGAACTCTGGTATATCTTTTCCAAATTTATAACCAATTAAAATACCAATGATACTGGTAACAAACATACCCAAAACCGTACCGGATAATGTGATGAGAGGTGACAGTGAGTGACTTGCCAAAGCAATTGTTGTTAATTGAGTTTTATCTCCTAATTCGCCAATAAAGAAAACAGTTGCGATCATTATTATGGGATGAATACTTATTTTTTTCTTTTGCGCAGTAGTTTCTTCTGGTTCTTCACGTAATGTAAGTAAACCAAAAATCAAAAAGAATAGACTCGCAGAAACTTGAACAATAGCAATAGGTATGAGTTGAGATAAGAATACCCCAATAGAAACTGCGATGATGTGGTTAATTGCAGTACCAATAAAAATCCCTATTAGTACAGTTTTTAATCTATATTGAGTTGCGAATGTCATTGCTATTAATTGACTTTTATCGCCCATTTCAGCAAAAAAAATTAGTACAAATGCTTTAATAAATTCATTAATCATTGTGGCCTCCTGATTATACTAGATTTATATTGTAACATTTTTTTAGAAAAATATAAAATCAATTTGACAATACTATTACAAATTTCTATATACCTTGATAAAATAATTAACATGTGTATAATGAATTAGTATGAATATAAAAAGTAGTTAGAAAATGAAATGGAAGTGTTTTTAATGAAAAAAGGAATGATATATATATTAATGAGTCTCATAGTTCTATCAACAATATTTTATCAATATGAATTGCCTCAAATGGATTTTGCTAATTATGATTATGCCCATCGTGGTTATTTCACTGATGAAATTCCTGAAAACTCTATTAAGAGTATAGAAAAAGCAATGGAAAAAGAGAAGGGTATTGAAATCGATATTCGATTATCAAAAGATCAATGTCCAATGGTATTTCATGACTATCGTTTAGATCGAATGACAAATAAAGAAGGTTTTTTTGGTTCTTATAATAAATATGAATTAGAGGATATGCAATTGTTGGGGACTAATGAGAAGATTCCTACTTTAAAAGAAGTGTTAGTTTTAATTGATGGCAAAGTACCTATAATACTTGATTTAAAAGGGGATCTTTTTTCTAAATCACTGGAAAATAAAGTGCTGATGGCATTGGAAGATTATAATGGCACTGTGTATTTACAATCAGCTAATCCAATGACAAATCGGTATTTATCTGAAGAATCAAAGTATAAAATTGGATATATAACGATTTCATTATTACCTATAGGCGATGTAATTTTTCAAAAGTTTCAAGCGTATCTAGCTGATTCCATTAGTGAGTTCGATTACGTGGCTTTAAATGGTAAATATTTTAAGACAGAAGAATTAGAAACACTGGATCATCATTTAATATGGTTTGTTCATAAAAATCGAATGTTTAAACCGAGATCTAAGGATAACTCAATCTAGTCATTCACTTCTAAGTTTAATAACTTAGAAGTTTTTTCTTTTAAATATTTAGAGAAATTATAATTGGGTATTAATAAAAAGGTAGGCATCTAAAATGAAAGAAAGGGGTAAAAATGGACTTTAATAAATTATTAAAAAAGCAAAAAGATTACTTTTATTCTGGTAAAACAAGACCTTATGAAAAAAGAATTCAAGGGTTAAAGACTTTAAAAAAAGCAATTAATAAATATGAAAGTAGGATAATGGAGGCACTATCTAATGATTTGGGAAAAGCACCTTTTGAGGCCTATGCTACAGAAATTGGGTTTTCTCTTACGAGTATTAATCATGCAATGTCAAATCTTAGTAATTGGATGAAAGTTGAAAAGGTATCATTACCAATACATCAAGTGGGTTCTAAAGCTTATAGTATTTACGAACCATATGGTGTTGTATTAATCATAGCGCCTTTTAATTATCCATTTCAATTATTAATAGAGCCCTTAATTGGGGCAATCGCTGCTGGGAATACTGCGGTTATAAAACCATCAGAGTATACTGTAGAAACAACTCAAGTGATGAAAGATATGTTTGAGGAGTTTTTTGATGAAAATTATATTAAGTTAGTAGAAGGGGAACGTGAAGAAGTATCACAACTAATACATATGCCCTTTGATTACATCTTTTTTACAGGGAGTGTACCTGTTGGTAAGGTAGTAATGAAAGCGGCTAGTGAAAACTTAGTGCCAATTACATTAGAGCTAGGTGGAAAAAGTCCAGCTATTGTACATCATGATGCCGACTTAGAAACAGCGGCTAAGCGAATCATATGGGGTAAAATGATAAATGCAGGGCAAACTTGTATTGCGCCTGATTACATTTTAGTACATGAATCTGTGAGAGATGAATTACAAGAAATAATGATTAAAGTATTGCATGATTTTTATACTGAGAATCCAAAAATAAGTCCGGATTATGGAAGGATTGTTACTGAGAAACACTTTAATCGATTGGTTGACCTCATTAATCAAGAACAAGTCATTACCGGCGGTTATTATGATCATGAAGAATTATTCATTGCACCGACGATTATGACAGATGTTCGATTAACGGATAAAATTATGGCTGATGAAATATTTGGTCCGATCTTACCTATTTTAACTTATCATAAAGTAGAAGATGCCATTGAAGTCATAAGAACCTTCGATAAACCATTAGCGTTATATATTTTTAGTGAAACTGAGGGTATTCAAAAAATATTTATTGAAAATATTTCTTTTGGTGGTGGCTGTATAAACGATACAATTTCACATGTTGCTTCCGTTGATTTGCCCTTTGGAGGCGTAGGTAGTTCAGGTATCGGAAGATACCATGGAATCCATAGTTTCAAAACTTTTTCAAACCAAAAAAGTATTTTAAAAAAGACAACAAAATTTTCGTTAAAGATGATTTTTCCGCCATATAAGAATAACTTAAAATGGATACGAAAAATTTTAGGTTAGAAAGGGGAGTAGTGATGAAAAGAAATTTATTTGCTATTGAGATCGAAACGGAGCAACATCAGGAATTTGTAGAAATCACAGAAAAAATTCAAAAAAAAGTAAAAGAATCAAATGTAGAAGAGGGAATTGTTTTGGTCTATTGCCCACATACAACAGCTGGTATTACAATCAATGAAAATGCTGACCCGGATGTTGTTTGGGATATGATTGATGCCTTCAATTCAACATTCCCTGTGCAAAGTAACTACAAACATTTTGAGGGCAATAGTCATGCCCATATTAAATCATCAGTTTTAGGTAATGAAAAAACATTAATCATTACAGAAGGCCATTTATTATTAGGTAGATGGCAAGGTATTTATTTTTGTGAATTTGATGGTCCCCGTAATAGAAAGATATATGTTAAGATTATTTAGTTTCGATGTTGGTTTCTTTAGAAAAGTAATCAGTTAGAACTCTTTGATTAGTCTTTTTTGCATCGAATTTTTTTAATTGGAAGATCCAGTCTAAAATATAACCACCAGTAATACTAATTAAAACAGTACCAATACCAAGTTTACCACCAAGAATGGCTCCGATAATTAGTACCGTTAGCTCAATTGCAGGTCGAACATAAGCTACCCGATAACCAGTAAGTTTCACAAGACCTACCATTAAGCCATCTCTTGGTCCGGCACCCATTTCAACGCTTAAATATAAATAAATACCATAACTAAAAATAATAATTCCTAAGTAATAGGCAACTAATTTTAAAAAGAATGAATCGGGTATAAATGTTATAGGATAAGGATCAATTAGATCAATGAAAAAGCCAATAAAAAACATGTTTAAAAGTGTTGCTAATCCAGGATATATTTTTATTGTCATTGATGCCAATATTATTGTTAATCCAATAAGTTGAGAGAGCTGACCAAAATTCAAATTCGTTACTTTCATTAGTCCTAATGTTAAAGTAGCCCATGCGTGCATACCAATGGAGACATCTTTCATCTGAACCATGCCATATGCAATAATTAGAAAAGCAATAATTAATTTTGGTATTTGTTTTAAATCTCTAAGCAATAAATTTCTCTTTATTTTCATCTTATGCCTCCTATGAATAAAGTATAATCTTATAATACAATTAAATATTTTAAAAATAAAGAAGTTTTAAAAATAAAATTATTATTAAGGAAGTGATATTATGACTATTAAAAAAGATGCATTTCTAGGAGCTTTTATAGGTGATGCCCTTGCATTAGGTCCTCACTGGATATATGATACGGATAAAATTAAGCAAAGCTTTGGTGAAATTAAAGGTATTGTTGGACCTTTAGAAGACACTTTTCATAAGACCAAGGAAAAAGGAGAATTCACGCATTATGGCGATCAAATGTTAATGCTAGCGGAGTATATCATTGATACAAAAAAAGATTTTAATCAAGAGGATTTCTTGAATTTTTACTCTGATTGGATGGAAGAGTATGATGGTTATTTAGACCATGCCACAAAGGAAACATTAAATAATATAAAGAATAATAGTTATAAGGGTTCCGATTCTGAAGAGTTAGCAGGAATAATAAGTGTTCCCGTTATGTATTTTCTTTCAAATAATTACAAATCAGATGCTGTGAAACGCACGAGTGCAACCCATGATAGCTCTATAGTTATTAAGATAACAGAGTTTATATTAGACTTATTAGAGTTAATTGAAAAAGGAAAAAAGATTAATGAAAGTGTAGATGTGTTAAAAGAAAAATATAGCTCAATTTTAGGGCAATTAATTGATCAAGCAAAAGAAAATATAGATAATGAGCCGATCAAAGCAATTAAAGCTTTTGGTCAAATGTGCAATGGTGAGAATGCTTTTTTGAGTAGTATGTATTTGATTCTTAAATATCAAGATGATTTTGAAAAAGCATTATTGACAAATGTTCAAGCTGGTGGCGATTCTGCTGCCCGGGGGATTATGATTGGTACAATTTTAGGCGCTTATCATGGGATAGATGTTTTACCAGATGAATGGAAAGAAGATATGCAGTATTTTAAAAAAATAAGTTCTATAAAAAAAACCGGATGATTTATCCGGTTTTTTAATACTTAAATAATTAGGCCTTGTTCTTTCGTTAAAGTATATTCTTTATCAGCAATAACAATTGCTAAGTTATCACCTTTTTCTAAAACAATTTTCACTTCGTTGTTGGATACGCGTATAGCTAAGAGATGCTCTCTAAAAAGAATTTTAAACTCATAAGCTTTCCATTCACGTGGAATAAATGGCTCTAAATGAATTTTGTTATTTTTTACTCTGAACTTACCAAAACCATATATAATAGACATCCATGTACCAGCCATTGAAGTAATATGAAGTCCTTCATCGGTGTCAGCGTTGTAATCTTCTAAATCGAGTCTAGAAGTTCTTAAATATAACTCATAAGCTTTCTTTTCATAGCCAACGCCCCCTGCAATAATTGAATAGATACAAGGAGACAATGATGATTCATGAACAGTTCTTGGTTCATAATAATCGAAGTTACTTTTCAGCTCTTCTAGTGTAAACTCATCTTCAAATAAGAACATGCCTTGCAATACATCCGCTTGTTTAATAAAAGGTGATCTTAGGATCATATCCCATGACCAATTCTTTACAAGTGGTAACTCTTCTTTAGGAATATCTTTTACAAGAATTTGTTCTTTATCTAAGAAGCCATCTTGCTGTAAGAAAATATTTCTTTCTTCATCATAACCTAAGTACATATTTTCAATAATATCCAACCATTTTTTAGTTTCTTTTGGATCAAAACCGATTTTATCAATCAACTCTAGATAACGCTTTGAATCAATTAGTTCAACATAGTTCATAGATTCTAAAGTGTATTCTAATGTCCAGATAGCTATTTTACTGGTATACCAGTTATTATTTACATTGTTTTCATATTCATTAGGTCCAGTGACACCGTGCATAACATATTGTTGTTTATTCTTAGAATAATGCACCCGATCTGCCCAAAATCTTGATATTTGCATTAATACTTCTAAACCTTTAGTTATCAAATATTCCTTTTCGCCAGTATAATTAATGTAATTATAAATAGCGTAGGCGATAGCACCATTTCGATGAATTTCTTCGAAAGTAATTTCCCATTCATTATGACATTCTTCGCCATTCATTGTAACCATAGGATAAAGTGCACCTTTTAAGCCAAGTTTTCCTGCATTCTCAATAGCCTTTTCTAAATGATTATACCGGTACTCTAATAAACTTTTAGGCACCTTTTTATCAGATGTACTTAGATAAAAGGGTAAGCAATAAGCTTCAGTATCCCAGTAAGTACTACCACCATATTTTTCACCTGTGAAACCTTTTGGACCAATATTTAATCGTGGATCATGACCATGATATGTTTGCATTAATTGAAAGATATTAAAGCGAATACCTTGTTGCGCTAAGTCATCTCCTTCAATTATTATATCGCTGTTTGTCCATATTTTATCCCAAGCTTTCTCATGGCCGTCTAACAAATTGTCGAATCCTTTTTCTTTTGCTAGTGCAATGTTTTTCTTAGCTTGTTCAAGAATTTTATCATCTGAATAGTCTCTATTCGTAGTTACAGTAAAATATTTTTCAAGACAAAGGGTTTCGTTGGGGCTTAAAGTATACTCAAATGACTGACGAGTGAACAAATCTTCTGAGATAACACTGGGTTCGATTGGTTTATTAATTGAATTACCCATGCCTGAGGTTACTTTAAAATCGAGTTTTTTAGTTTTTAAAGTAATAAAATTGTTTTCAGTATGGATATGCTCCCAGAAAAAATCGTTATAATTAGCATCTTCATTACGTACATTACCATTTAAATAAGATTCAAGCTTTATATTAGCCTCATGTCCCAGTGATTCGATAGAATACTGTAATGCTCCTAATTCAATCGCTTGCATACTAGTGAATCGTGACACTTTAATTTTGAACTGCTTATTAGAGATATCAAGGGTATAATAGCGGTTCAAAACGCCTTTTTTCATATCTAGTTCTCTATAGAACTCAATAGGTTCATGAACATTTAAATCAATCAACGTGCCATCAATGGTAAGGTTTATTCCTATTAGATCAGTACTGTTTAGTACCTTTGCAAAGTATTCAGGGTAACCGTTTTTCCACCAACCTACACGTGTTTTATCAGGGTAATAAACACCGGCTACATATGTACCTTTAAGGGATTTTCCAGAAAATTTTTCTTCTAAGTTACCACGCATGCCCATGTGGCCATTACCTATACTCATCAGACTTTCATATACTTCATTGTCTTCTTTATTAAACCCATCTTGAATAATTTTCCATGGGTCTGTTTTAATAAACTTTTTCAAATCACACCTTCTTTCCTTCTACAAAATTATATTGATATTATATCAGATAAAGATAATGTAAGAAAGTAGAGTTTAATTTTTGTAGATATTTACAAAATAGAAAACATAAGTTGAATGGAACTTATTGATTAATACAATTGATTCCAGGTCAACATAATATATAATAACAACATAGAATTAGAAAGGATGATAAAATGAAATATGAAGGGGTAATTTTTGATTTAGACGGTGTAATCGTAGATACGGCAAAGTATCATTTCTTAGCATGGAAGCGTTTAGCAGAAGAATTAGATATTGAGTTTACAAAGGAAGACAATGAAAGATTAAAAGGTGTTAGTCGAATGGCTTGCATGGATATAATACTTGAATTAGGAAATAGGGAAATGTCTGATGAGAAAAAGGTTGAGTTAGCGACTAGAAAGAATGAATGGTATTTAGAGTATGTTAATCAAATGGATGAAAGTGAAATTTTATCTGGATCTATTGAAATGATTGAGACTTTAAAAAATATGGGTGTAAAAATTTCAATCGGCTCAGCAAGTAAAAATGCTAAAACAATTCTTGAAAAGGTGGGATTACTTGATGCATTTGATTTTATATCAGATGGTACTATTGTTACAAAGGCGAAACCTGATCCAGAAGTCTTTACTATTGCTGCGGATGAAATGGGTGTCGAATACGATAAATGTATAGTTTTTGAAGACTCAGAAGCTGGTATTGAAGCTGCACAAAGAGTTGATATGCTTGCAATTGGTATTGGAAGCATTGAAAATCTACCTAAATCTGATATGATATTCTCTGGTTTAGATGAAGTGAATATCAAAAATATTATTAAATAAAAGAATGAATCCGAGAGGATTCCTTTTTTTTTGCCATGAAATGATGTATAATGTTAACAATACTATATAGTTGTGAGGTGAGCTATGGAAAAAACAATACTTTTGGTAACAAAGACTGATCTGCTTCAGTTTCGCATGGAATCATTACTAGATAAAATAGATCATGAGTTAATCATCACTCACTCTAAAATTGACGCAATACATAAGCTTAATTATTTTAACAATGAACTTGATTTATTCATTCTAGATTTAGACGATGATATTGAAATGTTCTCTCTGATTGATGAGATTAATGAGAGAAAAATTAATAAACCAATAATTTTACTGTCTAGCTTTAATGATAAAAGTACTTTTCTTAAGGCGATAAAATTGGGCATCGATGATTTTATCATCAAACCTTTTGATGATGAAAGAATGACTACTACCTTGAATAAATACTTGAGAGAAAAAGCAGTAGAAGTGCGAAATGAAGTCCGAAACTATCAAAAGGATCTTTCCCTTGAAATAAAAAAAGCGAGTAAAGGTGCTTATCCGATTACTTTTGTTGTTTTTAATTTTATTGGCAAGAATAAACTTTTTTTAGCAAATACTTTTATGAGAAAATTACTCAGTGAGAAATGGGATACTGATAAAGCAATATTTTTTACAAAAGATACGATCATTGGTATTTTTCCTTTTTCAGGACAGAAGAATCTAAAGGTTATTGAAGAAAAGATGAAATTTTATTATTCAGTTATTAGAAAAGACAAAAGTGCCTATAGGGAGTCAGATATGATCATGCAAAGTTTAATCTATCCTACTCAGGTAGGAGGATATCAAGATCTTATTCATGAAATTAATAATATTTTAGGAAACAAAAATGAAATTAGTTAGGTATTTTTTATTATCATTATTTGTTATTTTTTTGATGATTGGATGTAATAGTGAAAAACAGATTAGTTCAGAAGAAACATTTGGCAGTATAAAAGAATTAACAGAATTTTTACCTGACGAAAGGGCCATTTGGACCTATAAAGGTACAGGTAATTACTACCATCAAATGGTCTTAGAAGATATTATTTCTTCCGATCAATCCATTAACTATAAAATTAAAGCAGAGATTTTATCTGACCAAAATAATAGTGATTATGATGATTATTTGACAGAAATAAGGTACATTCTATCTAAAAGAGGATGGCAACAAGAATTAAAAAAATCGAAACTTTTAGATTCAAAATATAAAGATATGTACTTGATTAAATTTCCTATTGAAGAGAATAATACATGGCGTGAAAAAGTTTTAGATTTTGAAAATAAACAGCGTATGATTACAGCAGAAATTCTAGCAATAGATTATGAAGAGGATCAGAAAATGATTACTGTTAAGTATAGTGAAGAAAATAGTGATTATTATGAAATTAGAAAGATTAAAGAGAAAAAAGGCATTGTTGAGTTCAAACAAAATGTAATGATTAATCAAGAGAGCATCTTATTAGAATATTCTCTTGAGAGTTTTAATAATAATGAGGATTCTTTAAAATCTGAAATTGAAGGCTTTCTAGTTGGATATAACAATGCTTGGGAAGATTATTATAATAACAAAGATTTGGAAATTCTAGATTATATTCAAAAGGATTCTGTCTTTGAATCTAGTATATTGAGATTTGAAAAAAGTGCTGAAACAAAGATTAGTTTTATAGATTTATCAGTTGAATCTATTCAATTAGATAAAAGCCAATACAAAGTTGATGTGGATGAATCATTTAATGTTAAAAAGAATAGTAGAGATTCTATCCAAAGAAATTCACGAATATATACTTTAATAAGTACTGATAATGGATTTAAAATTATAAAAATAGAATAAGTATTTAATTAATAGTATTTGATGCTTCTAATAATACCAAACAAATTATAGTTTGCTGTTACTTTAGGAGTTTTTTTATTATCGATTCTTATGCTTTAAATATAGTGAAATAAAAATAGTCAACATTTTGTAATTCAATAAAATGTTGACTATTCTTTTAGTATACTTTATTGACACCTTTATAGGCAAAACCATTCTTCCCTTTTTCTTTTGT
>DATFJG010000044.1:0-5559 GCA_035269305.1 Clostridia bacterium | reverse complement strand
AGCTAAAGCATCAAGTTTATTACTACTAAAACCAAACTGTTTTGCTGCTACTTTTTTAGTATCTATTTGCTGATAAAAACTTGTAGGAGGAAGATTATTTATTATAAACCTACTATTAATTTTAGGTATGTCAAATTTATCTCCATTATGAGCAATTACTATATCAGCATCATTAAGAATATCCCATAATTCTTTTACTATTCTTTCATCATTTTCATCTAATGATTCTTTTCCTGTCAATCTTGCTGACATTACCTCATCACTACCTAACCATTTAGCTGACCAAGTTAACATATACCATTCACTGATAGTTTGGTCTAAATATATATTTTGTTTCCATCTACGCCACACAAAGGCTTTAAGAGGAGCTGTTTCAATATCAAGTATTAATATATTAGGTAAATGTATACAATTAACTTTATCTCCATTATATATCTTTCGTCTTACTTCTATTATATCACCTGGTTTACAATTTAATTTTTTTGCTAATTTATCTTTACCCCATTTGAGGTATCCTCTATTATTTTCAAGAAATAATTGAATTTGATCTAACTTTGTTGTTTTTATCATACGCTTAATTTAAAATAAAATTTTTCCAAGATGTAGCAACAACTATAAAATTATCACCATCATTATTGCAATTTAAACTATTAATTAATGTTGAATCACCTGTTTCTTTGTAATCATTAAAACCTTCTTCAAATTCTCTCTTAATATCCAGGAACATATCAATATCATTTATAATAAGTTTACTATAAGTAAAAGAATCTGAAATCATCATTTTTTGTTCAATCTCTTCCATCCGTTAAATTAAAAGTTATACTAAAATTATTTTTATAATATAAATTTATAAAAAATTTTGATAAGTACCCATCTGAAAGTATCTTTTTATTTTTTAAATGACTTTTATTATTATAGAAAGTTTGCATGTCAATATCCATAGCCTCGCAAATATCAATTAATGTTGATTTATGAAATACTAATTTTTCCCTTTCTTCAACATCTCTATCTTTATATTTATTATTGTAATATAAAAGATAAGCTAATAGTTCTCTCTCCCTAGGTCTAAGTAAAGATACAGGTCTTGTATCAGATAGTATCATAAGGAGTTTTTTAAAAAAATCTAATTCATTATTTACTTTTATTTGTAATTTCATTGTTATATTATTTTATAAATAGACATCCTATCTAAATCTTTAGTTTTTAAAAATTCTTTTATTTTAAAGTTCTTTTTCATTTTATTAACAGTAACTTGAATTGAATCTGTAAATTTCATTAAATCAACATAATTAATATAATTTTTCCAAGATACAGATTCTTTTAATAAAACATAATATTCACCAACATGAACATATGTTTTAATTTCTAAATTATTTCCTATTTTACTTAAAAATAAATTAGGATATAAAGGAAGTACTTGTTCAGCTCTATCTCTGGTAATATAAATCATAATTATTCCCCTCTATAAATATTAGGGTTTCCTTTAGCTAATGTGGTTCTCGCAAATCCATCATTAGCCATTTCTCTTATTTCTCCACATTCAGGGCATGGAGCAGCTTTATCTCTAGTTTCGTGTTCTTTATATATAATATGAGTATTAGCAGTTACTACTTCATCATATTTCTTACATTTCTTATTTATACATTTATATTTTCCCATATAATTTTACTGCTTTAGTTAAACTTATTTGACCTAATTGTATTGCATGATTAATTAAATCTTTTTTAGTAGGTAATGGATATTTATCCCATTTACCATCATGACTAGCTAATAATTCTTCATAAGATTCATCAAACTCTTTCTTACTTAATTCTTTAAGTGGTTTATTTTTATTGCTCATCTTTTTTGCATGTAATTAACATTTAAATCAGTTATTCTTTGAGGTAAATATCCAATAGAATGAGAATAAATCACATTATCAGGTTCATATTTAATTGTGTAATCATTAATATCAGGTACAAGTCCTGGGAATAATTCCTTTATCTCTTTATAAGTAATATCTTCTAAGAGAGTAATTGTTTTATTTGTTGTATCAATTTCTATTTTCATAACATAAAATTTAATATAAGTAAGAAAGAGGGAAATTAATCCCTCTCACTTAACTTAATTTAACAAACTGGTTCCTACTTGCTTATCACTAAAATTATCTGGTTCAACTTGACATTCAATGCTAGATGTATGTACAACTAAATACTCTTTATTTTTATGGGTTAATATTGGAGTTCTTGTAGGTTTTAAAGTAATAATAATATTACCAACTTTAGTTACTTGTTCTAATTCATTTAGTTTTTCTTTTGCTTCTGGAGTATCCAGTTTTTTAAAGAAATCCTCATCACCTAATTTTATGACTTTAAAGTAACTCATATCAGTAATGTCAACTCCATCGGGTAGGATTAAATTTGATCCTGATTCTTTATAAGGATCAATAACTTCAATTAATGCATGTCCTCTTGGAATAATTAATTTCTCAATATCCTTTATTCTTTCAGATATTGCATTCTTTTTTTGTTTTGGTTCTTGCTGATTTTTGTTCATTAACGATTGTTTTTTATATTTAAAATTTTATTTTATTCTGCAGCTAAGATATATCAACTTTTTCAAAAATGCAAATTTTTTAACATATTTTTTTAGAAAAATTAATTTTTTAGGTTAGATTTTAGTGAAAGTAGCGGAAGATTGTGGACTCGAACCACATTCAAGTTAATGAACAAGCTGTTTAGCAAACAGTCCTTATACCTTATAAGTTAATCTTCCGTAGAGAGAGCAGTCAGATTCGAACTGACATACCAGAGTTTTGCAAACCCGGACCTAAACCATTCAGACATACTCTCATTTGTGGAGAAGACAAGAGTTGAACTTGTGCCTAGGGTTTTTCAGACCCTCGTGCAATAACCACCTACACCACTTCTCCCTTTGCGTAGGTAGCAGGATTCGAACCTACAAATCACAATTTTGGAGACTGCTTATCACACCAAATGAGTACCTACATATTCTCGTGGGTGGGGAGAGATTTGAACTCCCAATGTTTCTAATGTCATGGTTTTACAGACCACTTGCTTCACCAATTTGCATACCCACCCTTTATTGCGGAAAGCAGAGGACCCGACCCCCAAGCTCCATTATGGCTATACAGTTTTCAAGACTGTCCGGCACTCCATTGTACCTGCTTTACTTTCCATTTGTACCAGAGAAGAGATTCGAACTCTTAAACAATTGATCCTAAATCAATCCGCTTTGCCAATTTGCGCACTCTGGTATTTAAATAGTGTACCTCCTGAGATTCGAACTCAGACTGGACAGGGCTTAAACCTGATGTCTCTACCAGTTGGACTAGAGGTACATAAAATAAAAAATCCCACCTTTAATAAGGCAGGATTATATATTTTTAACCAGATATAAATATATAGTATTAGAATCCTACCTTACTCCATTGAGTAAATAGCGACCAACTAAAACTACATAAATAATATCTTACTTTATTTTTCATATTACAAATATATAAATTTATTTTAAATAAAAAAATAATTTACATAAAATTTTAATTGTATCTCCTAATGGATTCGAACCACTGATCTCCTGGATGTAAACCAAGTGTTTTAAACCAACTAAACTAAGGAGACATTTGAGGCTCCACTCTCAATCGAAGAGAGAACTGATGGGTACAAATCACCTATTTTGCCACTTAAACTATAGAGCCTTATAGTGACCCTACTTGGAGTCGAACCAAGGTAGCCAGATTAAAAGTCTGGAGCATAACCGTTTTGCTATAGGGTCTTTTTAGTAGACTTAGAAGGATTCAAACCCTCATCTTTTGATCCGTAGTCAAATGTTTTATTCAATTAAACTATAAGTCTATTTAGAGCAGAATGTCAGACTCGAACTGCATCCTCTGGTTGGAAGCCAGATACTTTACCATTAAGCTACATTCTGCATTGGTGGAGCTACTAAGACTCGAACTTAGTACTGCAGGTTGCAAACCTACTGTTTTAGCCTGTTAAACTATAACCCCATTAGCGGAATGTGAGAGACTCGAACTCTAAACCCCTGCCTGACAAACAGGTACGTTACCAATTACGCCACACACTCCATATTGTACTCCTACAAGGATTTGAACCCTGACTAAAGGTTTAGAAAACCATTGTGCTATCCATTACACCATAGGAGTATTTTTGCGTGCCTGATAGGAGTCGAACCTATATTACCTTGATTAACAGTCAAGTGCTTCAACCATTCAGCCACAGACACATTTAGTAGCGAGGGATGGAGTCGAACCATCCTAACTCTGCTTATGAGACAGAGGGAACACCAGTTCTCCTCGCCATTAATTTGTTGGTGTGGTAGGAATTGAACCTACGTGCAACCTAGCTACTCTTTCAACTCCTTATCAGGGAGAGGAGATACACACCAATATAAAATAAAAAAACCTTCTCAGTTTCCTGGAAGGCTTTTTATTAATCTTTTCATATCAGTAAAATTTAATATAGCCTTCCTGTTTCGTAAAACGTACCCTTACGATCAATATTACCCATATTTGTTCTCACTGATAAACTTAACATTTTTGAAATCCCTGTTGTTTTTAACAATAATGTTTTTAATTATACAAATATAAAACAATTTTCTTTAAAACTCCAAATTATTTTACAATTTTTTTTAATATTTTTTAAAAATAGTTGTCCTGTCATGATTCGAACATGAACTACTTGAGCCAAAATCAAGTGAACTACCATTATTCTACAGGACAATTTAGTACTCCCAGGGGGAATTGAACCCTCCATTTCTACCTTGAAAGGGTAACGTCCTTACCATTTAGACGATGGGAGCATTTAGTGTGAATGAAGGGATTCGAACCCTTGGTACTGACACCACAAATCAGCGTGTTGACCACTAACACTACATTCACCATGTTTAAGTTGGCCCTATAGGATTTGAACCTATGACCTTCTCGTTATGAGCGAGCTGCTACCAACCAACTGAGCTAAGGGCCAATATTTAAGTATAGTAGGTGGGATTCGAACCCACGTGCTCCACATCCCAAATGTGGCGAGATAAACCAAGCTCCTCTACTACTATATATATTAATAAGAAAACCCCCATCAATTTTTATCTTAATGAGGGTTTAATTTCTATTATGCTTAATGGACAAAAACTATTCTTTTAATCACATAAAGATACCCTCCAATATTAATATCGGTTGTTCCTCTATGTGATGTATTTGATTCTTGTTAATAAAAGTTTTCATACTGCAAATATAATAATATTTTTTTATAAAAAAAATTTTTTTTTATTTTTTTATAAAATTTTTTATGGGTATGAGGTTTTTGGGGACCTAAGTTCAAACCCCCCAAACTAAATTACGGCTGGATTGTACCCCAGTGCTAAAATGCGGTACACAAATTAGTAATTAAAAAACTATACTAATATGAAATTTGGTGAAAAACTTTCAATTGAAGACTTTAAAACAATGCACAACGGAACAAGTTTAAAGGTTGTGAGAAATCCTAAGTCAGACAAACTATTCATGAGCATTAATGGTAAAGTAGTTGGTGCTGTTAGTAAGAA
>DATFJG010000043.1:0-5705 GCA_035269305.1 Clostridia bacterium | reverse complement strand
CTAGAGCATAATATAAAGTCTGAAAATATCTATCTATTACCATTTCTACCAGTTGAACAAAAGATGCAATAACAATGATAAATACAATATATCTTAAATATTCTAAATTTAAAGGAACTAAGATTTTATGGTATACAAGATAATTTATAATTGAAGTAAATCCCAAGACAAAGGTCACTGCTTCTCCTAAGCTGAAAGAAGTTTTAATTTCATTACTTACTGCAATAAATGAACACATTCCTAAAAAGTTGGATAATATCATATTATTTGTAAAAATAGCTGCAAAAAATATTACAAAGGGATTTAAAGTCATTGTGCTTTTACACCTCCACTTTCTTCTTTATCTTCGTTCATCATATTCTTAGATATCCATATTATGATAGCCAGCATAAAAAAGGCTCCTGGAGGCATTATCATAAGAGTCCATGATGTCCATGCTTCTCCTAATATATTTATGCCGAAGAGGGAACCAAAACCAAGTAGTTCTCTAACAAAGGCTATAATAAGTAAAACAATGGCATATCCTGAACCGGAAGCAATACCATCCATAAATGCATAGTATGGAGGATTATTTTGGGCGTAAGATTCACATCTTCCCATAATTATACAGTTGGTAATTATAAGTCCAACATAAGGACCTAAAGCTTCACTAATATTAGGAAAATAGGCCTTTAAAAAGATATCAACGATTATTACATATGCAGATATAATAAGGGTTTGGACCATCATTCTAATATGTTTAGGAGTATATTGTCTTATAATTGAAACGGTGAGTTCGGAAAATGCAGTAACAAATATTAGACCAAGACCCATTACTAATGAATTTATCATAAGGTTTGTAACTGCTAAGGCTGAACAAATTCCAAGTATCTGTCTGAATACGGGATTATCTTTCCACAAACCTAAAAGAAAGATTCCTTTAGTTTTTTGATTCATTAATTACTTCCTCCTTCACCTGTAAAATTTCTCGGATATTTTCGTTGAAAATAGATCTAACAGCTTTTGATGTAGAAGTAGCTCCAGATATAGAGTCTATATTGCCTCCTATAGAAGGTTTAAAGATTAAATATTCTCCATCTTCTGATTGGCTTAATTCTATACCTTTAAACTGATCAACAAACCATCTTTCATCTATTCTTCCTCCTAAACCAGGGGTTTCTGAATGAGATATAAAATCAACTCCTTTTAGTCGGTTGAAAGAATCGTCAAAAGCTATATAAGATTTTATCTGACCCCAGAGACCTTTACCGGTAACTTCAAAAGCATATCCTAGTATTTCTCCATTTTCTTTAGCTATGTAGTAAGTATAATCATTTGTAGTTTTTTCTGTTATATAAGTATTGTATGTACTTACAATGCTTTCCGAGTTATTATTAAAATCTAGATTTAGTGAATACAGCAGTTTGCTTTGAGTTTTAATTCTAGACTGCTCTTGTATTCTATCATATGTAAGTTCATTTATTACTGCTAGGACTAATGTAAAAATACTGGTCACTATTATCATAAATATAATGGGATAGACAATTTGTTTCTTTTTCCTAGCCATTTTATGCACCCCTCTTCTTAAGTTGATTTACACCAACATCCAAAATAGGTACAAATATATTAGCTACTAGTATTGCAAACATAATACCACCAGCAAAGAGGGCAAAACCTCTTATTACTACAGTGATTACACCAATCATAATACCGTATATCCATCTTCCTAAGTAGGTTTTAGGAGATGTTATAGGATCCGTAGCCATAAATACTGCTCCAAACAAAAGTCCTCCGGAGAAAATACCCCAAAGTGGATTTGGAACCTGAGCAACACCTAATAAATTGAAAATAATACTCATACCAATAAATCCAAGTATTACAGAAATTATAGTTTCTTTATATGCAGCCTTTTTTAATACCAGATATATACCGGCTAAAATAATAAGAATTCCAGATACTTCACCAATAGAACCGGATATGTTTCCAATAATTACATCAAAATAAGATGCTAATTCACCGCTTTCTCTGTAAATAAGCATTGGAGTTGATTGAGCCAGTACATCAATAGGTTCTGTTATATATTTAGTAAATCCAGTTAATAATCCATCAGAACTTGCAGACCACTGGGCGGTGAGATAATTTGAAAAATTAACATATACAAAAGCTCTAGCGGTTATTGCAGGATTAAAAACATTTCTACCAAAACCACCAAAAACTTCACGAGCAAAGGTTATCCCAAAGATTATACCTAAAGCCACAATCCAGTAAGGTGTTCTTGGAGGTAAAGTTAAAGCAAATAAAATTGCAGATACAAAAGTTGCTTTTGTATAGGGTTTTTTAGTTTTTCTTTTAAAAAACCACTCTGTTAAAAAAGCAAATATAACTGATACTAATACTACAAAAAGAACCCTCCATCCAAAGGATCCAATACCAAAAAATATTATTGGTAAAAGGGCAAGGAGAACCCTATCCATAGCTTTTTGATTCATAAATTTAATATTAAGAAATGAATTCAATATATTCCTCCTAAAATGATAATTTTTTTGACCTATGATATTTTAAATATACCCAATTTTATAATTTGTTAAACATATAGTTTTAATACTATAAATAATGAGGGTCATTTTTTATTATTTACCCATAATTGAACAATTGAGCCAGCTACTAAACCAATACCTCCGCCTATTGAAGCATAGATCGAAGTATCCTTTGTTAGTATTGAAGCAAGTAAAGTTCCTATTCCAGCTCCAAAGACAAGTCCTAAACCTACATAAGTTTTATCCATTCTTTTCATTTTTATCTCCCAATTCTTTTATATCTTTAATAAATTCATCAGCTATACTTTCATTTGTTGCCCAAGATGTTACAAGTCTAACGGCTGAATTCTCTTCATCAATTTTTGTCCATTTATAAAAATCATATTTTTCCAGTAAAGAACTTATCAATGTATTAGGTAGTATGGGAAAAATTTGATTAGAAGAAGGTTCTCCAAGAAATTCATATCCGAAATCTTTTAAAGAACTGCTAATTTTAAAAGCCATATCATTTGAATACTTTCCAATCTCGAAAAATAGATCATCCTTAAATAACTCCATAAATTGAATTCCTAATACTCTTCCTTTGGCCAGAAGAGCACCTTTTTGTTTAATATGAAATCTAAAATCTTCTTGAAGTGAAGGATTGTTTATTACTATAGCTTCACCTAGAAGTGCACCATTTTTAGTACCACCAATATAGAAAATATCAGTATGCCTTGGTAAATCTTCAATTTTCAAATCACTCTTAGGAGACTGCAAAGCAGAACCTAATCTTGCTCCATCCATATATAGATAGAGATTTTTAGCTTTACAAAAATCATGTAGAGTATCAAGTTCTTTTTTATTATAAACCGTACCAATTTCTGTAGAGTTAGAAATATAAACTAACTTAGGTTTAACCATATGTTCATCTTCATGAATATCTAAAACTTTTTGTATTTGTTCAGGGGTGAGTTTTCCGTCTTTGGTCTTTACAGTACACACCTTGTGACCAGTGGATTCAATAGCTCCAGCTTCATGAACATTTATGTGACCTGTAGCTGCTGAAATTACAGCTTCGTGTGGTCTCAAAACAGAAGATATTACTATAAGATTTCCTTGTGTACCTCCGGAAACAATGTGAACATCAGAATTTTCTGAATTCATTCTTTTTTTGATTAATTTGACGGCTTCTTTTGTATAAGAATCTTCACTGTATCCACTTTGCTGCTCTAAATTTGTTTTTTCTAATGCCTTAATTATTTTGGGATGTGCTCCTTCGCTGTAATCGTTTGTAAAACTATATTTTAACAATATATTCATCCTTTCTTTTAATTATTTTTCGTTTATCATTATCCACTTTTCTATTTCTTTAAAGCCGATTCTTTTATAAATTTTCCCTGCTTCAGGATTATCATAAAACAAGCATAGGGTTTTTCCTTCTTGGAGGTAATCGAAACAAAGTTTAGACATACACTTCGATACTAGACCTTTTTTTCTATAATCTTGTCTTGTAGCTACACCTACAACCATTGCAGAAAATGAATTTTCAGCTGTAGTCTGAGCAATACTTATTATTTCTCCATTAGAATTCTCGATATAATATGATTTGCCTGAATTTGTTAATAATTTCTTTTCGAACTGTTCAGGGGTTGTATTAGGAGAATTATTGAATTCTTTTATACTATTTATAAATTTAGGTATTCTGTTTTTATCTGAGATTTTAGCTATTTTAACTTCAAAAGTATCATCAACTAATTTTTCGGCTTTTTTTAGTTCGCAAAAATAGGTTTCTCTTTTTTTGAAATTATCAAATATACTTTCAAAATTTTCCATTATTATTTTTTTTCCTGACATCATTCTTCCTTTTATAGGACTATTTCTTATTATATCTTTAAATTTATCTGGATTAAAATTGTCTTTTTTCCAGTAAGGGATAAAGTTTTGATTATATCTTAAAAGAACACCTGTGAGTTTATAATCATCATATTCTCCCCAAACATCCTGAAAATCCTCATTAAATCCGAAACTTTCTATATCACCAATTGCAAAGAGATTTATTGAAGGTTCTTCACTTAAAAAATCTAGAGTTTCTTTTCTATCTCTTTCTTCTAATTTTCTTATCATATCCCACCTCGAATATATATTTTAATATATTTTATCATTTATAATATTTAATATAAAGGAATAAAAAAATGAAATATATAGTATTATTTCTATGAGTTTTATTTCTTCTTTATACTAGTAGGTATCATTTAATATATCAAAAAGTTCTTGGGCTATAACCTGATATCCTTCACCACTGGGATGAAATTCATCCGATGAAAGATATGAATCAAGATGGTATTTAAATAATTCATAAGTAGGTATATAGGCGATTTTATAATTTAAATTGGCAATAAGGACTGTTTCATAATTCCATTGAAGAATTAATCTGGTTTTTTGAGTTTCTTCTTGAGGATAAGGATCATATAATCCTATAATGGCCAACTGAGCTTCTTTGTTAATTCTACGAATTTTGTTTATAATATTTTGTAGATTTTCTTTATAGGATTTGATAGTTTCTTTAAAATCAATATCTAAAGACAAGGTATCTTGAAATTCCAAATGATTCAAATCATTACCACCAATAGAGATTATGATAATATCTGCTTTTAAAATAGTACTATCATTTTGATTCTTTTCTATAAGAGTAAGAAGGTCAATACTTTCATGGCCTGGCACAGAAAAATTTGAAATTTCAGTATTGTTTGATTCTTCTTTACTGATTAATTCTTTATATCGTATGCCTATTCCCTTGTTTGATTTATCACCAATTCCAAATCCAATTGAATCTCCTAATATAACTATGTTCAGATTATCTATTTCGTCCTCAGTAGATTTATCATTTGTATCTAGAAAAGTATCTTTTTCTTTTGTTATATCCATAGTATCCTTTTGAGTACCTTTATCTATATTAACAGAAAAAAGGAATCCTAAAATAAAAATAATAACTAAGGCGATAGATGTAAAGGATAAAATCGGCCATATAATTTTATTGAACATATTAACCCTCCTTACAGTATATCTTTAAACCAAGACATCTTCTCGATTGAAAATTATAAAACTAATGAAAAGAGATAATAAAGCCCATAAACAAAGCACAATAATAGAAAAATTTAAACTCATCCCTTCAATAATTTGGTAGGAACCTGTAAAATAATGAGTAAG
>DATFJG010000042.1:0-12299 GCA_035269305.1 Clostridia bacterium | reverse complement strand
GTTTTTTCTATAATATTATTTTGATAAAGAACAAACCCAATAATTGATGATAATACAAAAAAAATAATAATTTTTTTATTCACCTTAAACACCTCTTAATAAATTGTTTTTCATTTTTATTTTTAAGAATTTTTCTTCTATCTGACTGATTCATTAGATTTATCCCTAATACTTTACATCATCAATCAATTTCATTAGATTTCTTATACAAAATTTTATTGATCAAGTCATATATGTTTTCCAAACAATGGATATGAGATAACTTTCGGCTCATCTTTTCAATATATTCTAACTTTAAATCATTAGATAATACGGCTTCAATATCAAAGGCAATCATTTTTAGATCATAAATTCGTCTAGCAATGCCTTCATTTAATAAATATCTAGAATTCCACTCTTCTTGTCCAGGAATCGGGTTAATAATAAACAAAGGTTTATTAGATGCAACAATTTCTGTTGTTGTTAGTCCGCCAGGCTTAGAAATAATGCCATCACTTAAATTCACTAAATCATCAACATAATCTACGAAAGGTAATATTGTATGGTGGTTGTTAATTGCATCCAATGCTTCTTTTAATTCTTTATTTTTTCCTGCTAAAACAACTAAATGGTACTGACTGTCTTTTAGCGCATTAAAAACCTGAATAATGTTTCCCATGCCTAAGCCACCACTCATAACCATCAAAATTTTATGATTTCTTGGTAAATCGTATTTTTCAAGCAAATCTTTTCTTTCATGATCATCAATAACTCTGTAAAAACTTTTCTTAATAGGAATGCCGAAAGGAAAAATATTTTCCGAAGCAACGCCTAAGTCAATCATTTGATGTTTCACCTGTTCAGATGGTGTAATATAATAATCTACGTGTTTTTGCTTCCAATACCGATGGGCATAATAATCAGTGATAATAGAAATTGAAGGAACTTTCTTCCCTGCTTTTTCGTATTTTATGTAAAACATTGATGGATAAGTATGAATAATTAAATCAGGATCTATTGACTTTAGAATTTTCTTAAACTTAGGCATTTTTGATAAATTAATCTTATCATTTAATATAGAATCAGAATCTGTTTTCTCGTAAAACATTTCATAGGCAACAGGTAAATACCTTACGGATCCTTCATAAAGTTTATTAATCATTTTTCCGATTCTAGGTGTCAAATACTCATAGATATCTACAACAGATATTTCAATTGATTCATTTTTTCCTTCTAAAAAATTTGCTAAAGTATTCGTTACTGATTTGTGTCCATTCCCAATAGAAATAGTGCATATTAAAATCTTTTTCATTACTTAGCCTCCAATAACTACTACTTAACCATTATTGCTTTTATAATACTTTTTAACGGAGAATATTCAAAATTAACTGTATGAATAACTGCACTTAAAATATCATCTGCATTAGTTTTTGACCAATTGATGAAATATCCATTATCTAAAGCTATATTATTAACAAAAGCTCTTATACATCGGCCATTGCCTTCTCGAAAGGGATGAATAATGTTTAATTCTCCCATTAAAAAGACAATGCCTTCAATAAAGGCATCTTCGCTTTTTTCCTTAAAAAATCCTTGGGTTTTAACGTCCTTAAATAATTTTTCTAAAGAAGATTCAATAAAATCACTTTTACAAAATAAAGTGTTTCCTTTAGAAATTTCTTCCCTTCTGATTTCTCCTGCAAAAAAGTATAAATCTTTAAATATATCATAATGCATGCTCTTTAATGACTTTATACTGAAAACTACAGCTTTAGGATCCATAAATAACGCTACCAATCTTAGTGTTGTTAAGTCAGCTTCAAATTGATCTAACAGTTCCCCATTTCTTATATCAAATTTATTTTTGTAAACTTGACTTTTTGAATAACAATAGATGGATTGAGTGTCAGTATTATTTTTGTCATTATCACTCATTTCATTCTTATTTTTATTAATCTTAGCAATAATTTCTTCTCTTGCAGTTTTAACTGTTATTTCTCCCTGTAGTATTTTTCTGCTACAAGCAATTGAATTTTCACTTGGCTTTAAACCTTCAAACTTTAATGTTGCTAACACACTATTTATTATTCTCTCTATGTTTTTTTCTGTATTCACTTAAGCCTCCCAGTATTCTTCTTACTTAAATTATATCATAAACGCATACAATTGTAATATAAGTATTATTTGAAATAAAAAGACACTAACCCAATAACTCTCAGTTAGTGTCTGATGTATTCTATCTAATTGGCTTTGTCTTTTCCTCTAACCACTCTTGCGCTTCTTGATTCAATCGATCTTTTAGTAATTCATAGACTTCTTTATGGTAGTTATTCAACCACTTGATTTGCTCTTTATTCATAAAAGATGAATCAATAGCCTTTAAATCAAAGGGACACCAAGTCAAATTTTTAAATTTCATAAATTCACCAAATTCCGTTTGGTAGTCATTCTTCACGATAACTAAATTTTCTAATCGAATACCATATTCTCCTTGTCGATAAATTCCTGGTTCATTTGATAAAACCATACCAGATTTTAATGTTACATTAGAAGGCTTTCGTGAAATTCTTTGTGGTCCTTCATGTACATTTAAGAAATATCCTACACCATGTCCAGTACCATGGTTATAATTATAGCCATGATCCCATAAAGGCTTTCTTGCAATAATATCTAAGTTCGATCCATAAGTTCCTTCTAAAAAACTCATTCGACTTAAATCAATGTGCCCCATTAATACTAAGGTATAATCTTTCTTCTGCTGTGGTGTTAACTCACCTAGTGCAATGGTTCTTGTAATGTCTGTTGTGCCATCAAAGTACTGTCCACCAGAATCCATTAAGTAAAAACCTTCTGGTTTTAATGTTTTACAGGTTTCTTCTTTCGCTGCATAATGTGGCAAAGCAGCATTTTCCTGATAAGCAGAAATATACCCAAAACTGTCTTGTACAAATAAATCTTCCTTACTTCTAAGCTGACTTAACTTATTGATGGCATCTATTTCCGTAATATCTTTTTTGGGCACTGTTTCCTCTAACCATTTTAGAAACTTAACCATCGCTACACCATCTCTTACGAAGCAGTTTTCCATATTTTTTTCTTCTGCTTCATTTTTTAGAGCTTTCATTTTTGTTGTAAGGTCTTCTTCTTTTATTAAAGGATTTGAATCATCAATTTTTGTGTAAATCTCATAATTAACTTTGCTTGGAGATAGTAAGATATTTGCACTTGTAATTCCCTTAACATCATTAAAGATCTCATCATAACCTTTAATAATAATCTTTTTCTTTGCTAACTCATCTGATAACTCATCAGATAATTTATTCTCATCTAAATACAAAATAGCAGCATCTTGAGTGAAAACAGCATATGCTAAAAATATCGGATTATAGTCAATATCACTGCCTCTTAAATTAAAAGTCCATGCAATGTCATCTAATGAAGACAAAATATAATAATCCGCATTTTTCTCCTGCATTATGTCTCTTATTTCAGTTAACTTTTCATTATGTGTTTTACCTGAATAGTCAACTACATGTTCAATGATTTTCCCTTTAGGCAAACTTGGCCGATCCCTCCAAATTAAATCAATTAAATCTTCATTAGTTTTTATTTTAATATCTTTTAATTCAAATTTTTTCTTTAAGTTTTCTACGTCTTTAATTGACAAGGTTCTACCATCAAAAGCTACTGTACTTTTTTCACTTAGATAATTGACTAACCAATCATCATAATTTTTTACACCTTCTGTATCCATCTTAAATAACTTAATACCACTACCATTTAACTCTTTTTCCGCCTGCAAAAAATATCTACCATCAGTCCATAGACCATGTGTTCCGTCTTTTAAAATACATACTGTACCAGCCGAACCAGAAAAACCAGAAATATAAGCACGTGATTTAAAATAGTTGGCTACATATTCACTTTGATGAAAATCTGAACTTGGAATAATATAAGCATCAATGCTCTTTTCTTCCATTAACTGAATCAATTGATTTATTCGGTTTTTAATCATGGTACTTCCTTTCTCATACTAAAACTCACATAGTACAAATCAATGTACACACTTTAAAGTCTTGTCTAAAGCCTTGAATATCTCCATTAATAAAAGTCGTTATAACTGTCATACCTATTGTTATTGTCCCTATAAATGCACCAATATTAATAAATAAATATTTAGATGAATAATATGCCATAGGTTTAAACATTTACCCAATACTACAAACATAAAACCCAAAAGTTTTTTGTCTTTGCTAACTCTTCACTCATAATAATACCCAATTCATTTTTTAACACTTATCTATTCTTTGTTGATTGATACTATATTAACATAAATATTTTAGTATAACAATAATGATTATACTAATACTTCAATTTTTAATAAAAATCAAATATAAGTAATAATTGCATTTATAAAAATTTTCTCTTATAATTAAGGTAATCAGAATAATATTTGGAGGACATATGATTGACAAAATATCAAAAAAAATTAGAGCACTTAGAAAATCTAAGGACCTTACTTTAAAAGACCTAAGTGAAAAGACTGAGTTATCTATTAGTTTTTTATCTCAAGTCGAACGGGGTGATTCAACACTAGCCATTACTTCATTAAAAAAAATTGCAAACGCTTTAGAAGTGCCTATTACATATTTTTTTAATAACCCAGAGGAACACCATTTTTTAGTTAAGAAAGAAGATCGAAAACCCTTTCAAATGGATGGCTGTCAATCACTTCTCTCTCGACTAAGCGGTACTTTTCCAAACCGTGTTTTAGAATCAATGATTGTCACTCTTCATCCCAATAGCAACCACGGCCATTCTTTTAACCATCCCGGCGAAGAGTTTGTCTATGTCATTGAAGGGGAACTAACAATAACACTTGATGATGAAATCTTTTCTTTAAAGAAAGATGATTCCATTCATTATCCTTCTACAAAAAACCATTTATGGCAAAATAAAACAAATAAAGAAACAAAAATATTGACCATCAATACACCAGCAATATTTTAAAATAAAATGTATATTAAACATTAGTCTTTATGATTAGTGTTTTTTTATTGCTAATTTGTTTAGAATTTCTTAGGTTCGGTATCAATAATTCTAGAGCAACATTAATCGATAGAAATTATTAAAGGTTCTATGAATCAAATACTTGATCGATTGTATAATACATTTTCTTATGAATCCGTTACGGATAAAGTTTTACAGATCTTGCCAAATATTATTTTAGCCCTACTGATTCTATTCGTTTTTTTTATCTTTTGGAAAATTTTTAAGAAAACTTTAGTCATCCTTTTCAATAAAGTTAATCTAGATCGAACAGTTCGAAATCTAATAAACAATCTTACTAAAAGTATAATTTTCATCTTAGGAATCATTACAGCTCTTTCGCAAATTGGCGTAAACATCAATGCAATATTAGCGAGTTTAGGTGTTGCTGGTTTAACTTTAGGTTTTGCTGCACAAGATGCTTTATCAAATATTATTTCAGGCATCTTCATATTTTGGGACAAACCCTTTGTTATTGGTGACTTAATTGAAGTCAATGGTCATTATGGTAGAGTTGATGAAATAACTATGCGTTCCACTCGACTGATCACTGTCGATGGAAAGATGTTATCTATTCCAAATACTGAAATTCTTAATTCTACTGTTGCATCTTATACAAATTTTCCTAACTTGAGAATTGATATAGAGTTTACAGTTGCTTCTAATGAAAATCTAAGAAAAATTAGAGACGTCTTATTTCAAGTAGTTGAAAATAATAATGATTACTTATTACCACCTAGCCCGAAAGTCGTTTTAGATAAAATGAATGACTACAACATTGAACTTATTTTTCAGGTATGGATCAAAAATGAAAAAAATCATATTGATTTACGAAATAATTTACGAGAGGAAGTATTTAACACATTAACTCAAAATGATATCGAAATGCCCTATGAAACCCTTAGTGTTATTATGAATAAAGAGTAGAATTTTGTATTATTGTTTAAAATCGTTTATTTAAGGTATCAATGTATTTATAGCGGAATAAGGAGGTTTTATGATAAGAAGTATTCAAGAGACATATCCCGGTCGTATATCATCTGATGGTGCAGGTGTAAAGCTTAATCGAATTTTTTCAAGACGAGATATTAAAGACATTGATCCATTTTTACTACTAGATTTTTTTGATTCAAAAAATCCTGAAGATTATACAAAGGGTTTCCCTTGGCATCCACACCGAGGCATTGAAACGATTACTTATTTAATTGAAGGTGAGCTAGAGCATGGCGATAGTCTAGGTAACAGTGGTGTTATTAAACCCTATGGTTGTCAATGGATGACAGCGGGGAGTGGCATAATTCATCAAGAAATGCCACAAGCATCTCAACGCATGTTAGGTGCACAGCTATGGCTTAACTTACCTAGAGAGCATAAAATGACTAAGCCTGAGTATCGGGACATTACTAAAGATGACCTTGGTATTTACTCAGACGCTACAGAAGAAGTAAGAGTTATATGTGGAAATTATAAAGGTGTAAAAGGCGCCGTTAAAGGCACTTATGTTGATCCGATTTATTTGGATGTTTCAATTAACAAAGAGAAGCATTTTCAATATGAAATTTCAGAAAGTAAAACAGTCTATTTACTTATGATTAAAGGTGCAATTAATATTCAAGACAAAAAAATTGCCTTTAAAGACATTAAAGGCGTTTTACTCACAAAAGGCGATACCATTGATATTAAAGGTATCACTGATGCAAGATTCCTATTGATGGCTGCCGAACCCTTAAAAGAACCTGTTGCTTGGGGCGGACCAATCGTTATGAATACAGAAAAAGAATTAAATGCTGCCTTTAAAGCATTAGAAGATGGTACATTTATTCAAGACAATGCTTGATTTCATTAACCCCTAGTCACTAGGGGATTTTTTTTATAAAAAAAGACTCTACATTTAAGCTACAGAGTCTTTACCCATCATAATTTCACTTACTATTTTATACTCGTTTCTAAGTATTTCTAAAAAAGCCTCAATTATTAACGGATCAAATTGGCTGCCTTTTCCACTGATCAACTCTTCCATTGCAATTTCTAAGGGAAGAGCTTTTCTATAAGAACGATCACTTGTCATGGCATCGAAAGCATCGCAAACACTAATAATCCTTGATTCTACAGGAATATCAGCACCACTGATTTTATCCGGGTAGCCATTACCATTATACCATTCATGATGATATAAAATTATCTTAGAAATTTTCTCTAACTGAGGTATATTTTTTACAATATTGTAGCCCTTTTCACTATGACTTTTTAATAGTTCATACTCCTGTTTAGTTAACTTCCCTTTTTTATTTAAAACTTCATCTGATATACCAATCTTGCCAATATCATGTAAATGACCGGCAATATGAATATTATTTATTATTTTTTTATTTAATTTTAATTTTTCAGCTATTAAACATCCTAAATGGGCCACGCGTATAGAATGGCCTGATGTATAAACATCTCTTGTTTCAAGACCTTTAACAAAACTTTCAACAAAGTCATGCATACTTATCTTTTCTTCGATCAATACTTACCTCCTGGCGATTGATAATCATTATCATTTACTATTATAACATGATTTTCCTGATTTGCAAATTAGAAAAAAGAGTCAAAAACCAAGTTCTTCATTAGTTCATAACTCTTTCACTATTTATATTTCTCTATAAGATTTTCTTTAATAATCAATTGAATAATTGCCGGGTCAAATTGTTTACCAGCGCCTTTAAGGAATTCATTTTTTACCTCTTCTATTGAGAGTAATTTATCTCGATAAGGTCTAAATGAGGTCATTGCATCAAAAGCTTCTGCAATGGCAATGATTCTTGACTCAATTGGAATGTCATCGCCTTTTACTCCATCAGGATAACCTTTCCCATCCCAGTGTTCATGGTGATTTAAAATCCCCTCTGCTATGCTAGAAAATTCATTTGTCGTACTCAGCATTCGATAAGCAGTTGCTGGATGTTTCTTTATTTCATTGTATTCTTCTTTCGTTAATTTACTAGGTTTTTCAAGAATCTCTGAGGAAATAGTTACTTTCCCAATATCATGTAACAAGCTCATTGTAGAAATATTATCAATTAAATGTTGAGAAAGATCTAGTTTTTTTGCAATTTCAACAGAAAATTCTTCTACGCGTTGAGCGTGAAGTTCTTCTACTGGACTTTTTTCAAAAAGTGTACTAATGATATTTTTAATAGTTAAACCACGTACTCCTTGGTTTTCACTTATTTTATTTTTATACATGTATTCTTCAGCTGTCTTAAAAACTTCTTCTAAATTCTCTGTCGTCTCTGTTTTAGTTGCCCATCCAAAGGCAATAGATAAGATGCCCTTGTCTCTATTTATCTTCTGGGCAGCTTCATTAATTCTCTGCACAATCTTTTCAGCATTATCTGAAGTGGTCTTTGGCATCAAAATAGAAAATTCATCTCCACCCCATCTAGCAGCAATATCTTCTGATCTAAGATGTTTTCTCAGAAGATCTGCAGTCTGTTTTAAAAGTTGGTCACCTTCATAATGCCCAAAGGCATCATTTGTAAGTTTCAGACCATTTAAATCCGCCATAATAATAGTCAGCGGAAAATTCCTTGAAGTATCAAGACGTCGCATCTCTTCCTCAAAAAATCTTCTATTATAGAGCTCTGTAAGAACATCATGAAAACTTAAATATTCAATTAACCTTTTTTGCTTTTGCTTCTGAGTGGCATCTCTGAAGACTAATACTACGCCTATCATTTCATCTTGTGCATTTCTAACAGGTGAAGCACTATCCTCTAATAAATAAACCTGTCCATCTCTCGAAGTTAATACCGTATGACTACTTAACTCATGATCCATTCCTGATTCTAAAACCGCTGCAACGGGATCAACTATTTTATGTTCAGGATTTTCTTTAGAAAGTCTAAAAACTTCAGTGTAGTGCATGCCCTGTGCTTCTGTTTCTGACCATCCTGTCATCTCAGCGCATACTTTATTGATTAATTCAATCTTCTCGTCTAGGCCAACGACCATTACGGCATCCCCTATAGAGACTAAAGTAGAAAAATATTTATTCTTCTCCACTTCAAGTTTATCTCTATACTTAGATCTTTCAATCATATTCCAAACACCACTCATCAAAGCAGTGATTTGATAAATATCATTATTATCATAGTCTTCAGATTTATTTGCTAATCCAACAGTTGCAATAATCTTACCTTCCTGAAAAACAGGCACCCCCATCCAATTATACAGCTCTACATGGCCTTCTGGATATCCTTTCTTAAGAGCATTTGGTTGACCAAACTCATTAATTATTATTGGCTTTCTCTGTCTAACAACTTCTCCCCAAATACCAGTCTTTTCTAATTTATAAACCGTCTGTTTCTCTGCTATTAAGCACTGGTCCATAACACCTTTTGACCAGGAGTTAAGAATAAGTTCTTTCTTTTCTTCATTTACCAGATAGATATAACCAAATTGACTATCAGTCATTTTGATCATCTCATTAAGAACATAGTCCAACCAATCACTAACAGAGTCATATTCTTGATTGACTACATTAAACATGATTGTATTTCTATATAAATTATTTTCTAATTTTCCCGTTTTTCTTTTCACCTCTTTTTTTATCATTATAAAGGAAAATAACAATAACCCTATAATAATAACGACTAAAGCTATTGCAAAATAAAAAGCAATCATTCCATAGTCAGGTGTTGTATCAACTAAAAAGGGAAACCATTTAATATAAAGTTCTTCATATATTCCATTTTCTGAAACGATTGCTAAACCTTCATTTAACTTTGCTAATAACTCTTTGTTCCCTTCTTTAACAGCAAAACTAAACTTCTGTTCATAACCTTCTAATGATAGTTTTACTCGATCCACTCCATTATTGGCCACTTGCGTTACAGCTTGAACATTATTAATATTTAAGTCATTTATTAACTTTTGTCCGACTAAACTCTGAGCAAGTACTGCATCATGTTCTCCAGAATTTAATAAATGAAACGCCTCAGCATATGTGTCTACTAAAATTAAATCATCAGTAAATTTCATTCGTTCAGCATATTCTTGAGAATTATCTCCCCTCAAAACGATTATTTCTTTATCCTTTAAGTCTTCTTCTGATTCAATCTCATTATAGTCTTTTCTAACAAAAATGTTGCCCCGCATAACAATATATGGCACGGTAAAATCAAAAATATCTTCTCTTTCTTCTGAATAACCAACAAGTGGCAGAACATCTAATGTTCCCTCTTCAAGTTCTTTTTTTATTACATGCCAATGGTCAACTTTAAAATCTATAGTTAACCCCATTTCCTTTGCAACTGATTTTAATAACTCAACAGAAAAACCATCGGCTTCACCATTAGTCACAACTGAAAAAGGTGGATAATCATATTCAGTTGCGCTTTTATAAATAATATTTTCTTGTTGGGAAGCAAAAGAGGAATATGTATTTAATAATACTCCAGAACAAGCCACTAAAGAAATAAGTAATAGTATAATGATATCTTTTATTTTAATTCTCATATTAACTGCCTCCCACTTAACTTAAAGATAGTATATTATAAACCTTCAGTAATATAATCATAAGTGTATTAAATTAACTAGATAAACGAGATTTTTATAATCTAATGATCAAACTTTCTATGTATTTGTATCACTTAATAATATCACACTGTGTCATACGAGTCAAAGAAAGTGATACTGAAAACTCTTCATACAAGCTTAAATTGATAAGGTATATAAGAGTCAACTGATGATTAGTTGACTCCTTAAAATATCTCTATCATCTTTTAAAGCCACTTCAATAAAAGAGAGTTTTATTTTTAAAGTCTCCTTCTGCTCTACTATTTTGTAGTTTCTTCATTAATATTTTCCAATAAATACTATTAAAAAACACTTAATTAATATATCTTAAAGATTTTTACTAGTATCTAAAACCATCTTTTGGTATAATATAATCATGATTATAACAGTCTAATCTTTCTGCTATGAAAAAGGGGATAACGATGACAACAGATAAAAAAGGTATTCTTTTAAGTTTAATAGCTGCTGCTGGATTTGGTGTCGCTGCTCCATTATCTAAATTCATTTATGATTTCGGGCTTTCTCCCAATTTAATGTTAACCCTGCGTTTTTTAATGGCTTCTGTTATCTTATGGAGTTATATTTATTTAAAAAGAAAAAAAATTAAATATAAAGTAACTAAAAAACAGTTAGGACTTTTATTTTTACTTGGTGGTATTATATACGTTGCAACAACAGCTTTTTATTTTACAGGGGTTAAATATATTCCCGTTTCAATTCATGTCATGATTTTTTATACTTATCCATTAATTGTAAATGGGTTTACAGTCTTTGTATTTAAAGATAAGATTCCAACAAAACAAATATTTGCTATGTTTATATCTTTTTTAGGTTTAATACTAATAGCATTCAATGGTGTTTTTACTATTAATTACTTAGGTATGTCTTTTTCACTGTTTGCTGCTTTAGGTTATAGCATCTATCTAATGACATTGAATATTAAAGCAATAGAAGAGATCAATAGTTTGGTATTAGCTGCATATACAAACACCTTTAGTGGGTTAGTCTTCTTTTTATATTCATTTATTAAAAGAGATTTCTATTTAAATGTTCCATTACCTGCTTGGCTTGCTATCGGCGCCATGGCAACTGTATCAACTGCTGTTGCAATAATTGTATTAAAAAAAGGCATCCAAATGATCGGTCCTGCAAAAGCATCAATTATTGGTACCTTTGAACCTTTAGAAGGTATTGTACTTAGTGTTTTGTTTCTAGGAGAAACATTAAACCTAAATCAAATCATCGGTATTATTCTAATAATTTTTGCTATTATATTAGTCCAAAGCCAAAAAACAACTTTAAATAAAGCCGTCACTTATTAGAAATTAAGGAGAACTATGAATCAATTAAAAGGAAGTATTTTTGCGTTTTTAGGAACATCAATTTTTGCTGTTAACTTTGTTTCAATGAAAATTCTAGTTGATAATTTCCCTTCTATGCTTTTGATTGCATTAAGGTTTCTTATAGCTAGCAGTTTTCTTTTTATTCTATGCAAAGTTCAAAAATTAGATTTAAGAATTTATTCAAGGAGAGATCTTAAGGAGTTTATCATTACTGGTTTTTTAGGTATGAGTTTTTACTATATTCTTTTTACTTTTGCCCTCCAATTCATCTCTGCGCCATTAAGTTCATTACTTTGTTCAATGATTCCACTCCTTACAGCTTTTATATATAGTTTCACCTCTAAAACTAGAATTGATTACTTTGCG
>DATFJG010000041.1:0-8399 GCA_035269305.1 Clostridia bacterium | reverse complement strand
ATCTCCCCTTTAATTTTTTTTATAAGCAGTTTTAAAACTTGCTCAGGTTTTTAAATATCTATTTTGTGATCTTATTGATTTGATTTAATTTCATTTCTAAAATATCCAACTCTTTGCTTTTTAATCCTTTAGGTATTCTCGAAAGTCCTTTATCAATAATTTCCGAAATGTCTAAAAGATTATCAACTATAATATTTCTTTCAGCTGAGTTAAATTCTCCAGCTTGCCCTTTTAATAATTCCACCAAATTTTTGGTATATCTTGCAAGTTTTTCAGTTTGTCTTTCATTGGTTCCAGCCAATTTATTATCTTCAACGATTTCTAAATTTTCTAAGATCCTATCCTCAACTTCTTTTTTAATTAACATTTTAATCTCCCCTTTTTTTATGTTATTTTTTCTTACCTTCTAAAATGTAATATATGCTGACTGTTCTAATAATATTTTTAAGATTTTGATTTCTTTGCTTCCGAGTCCAGCAGGAACATCAGAAAGACTTTTAGTTGCAATTGCTATACATTTGTATAGGTTATCTTCTATGATATTTTTAACTGCGTTTCCATCATTATAATTGGTGACTTTTTCATTGTGATTTATTGCCTTCACTAATTTGTTTTGAAAACTCTGAGTTTCCGATCTGCTCATTCCTTTTGGTATTTGCTTTTCGGTTTGATCCAACTTCCTCAACAAGTCATTAATTTCATTTCTGATCTTTTGTTTTCTCATTTTATCTCTCCCCTTTTTTTTATGTTATTTTTTCTTACCTTCTATATATATCATAACATATTTATTTCATTATGTCAAGGGTTTTAAAGGATTAATTTTATTTTTTTTAGAAAAGAAATTAGACAAAAAAACAGAGCAGAAAGGGGAGAAAATAATTCTGCTCTGCAAGGTTTTATGGAGCCTTAAAGCACCATTAAAGATTATCAATATATAACTATTAATAATATATTTAAGGACTTTAAAAGCATTCACAGCTCCTATATAGCTTAATCTGTACCTAGACTTTTATCCTTTTATATAGTTATTATTCTTTTGTCACATATTTGTATGTGAACCTGTGACATTTCTTTTGTTTTTTTATCTAAATTTTCAATTTCAGATTCCAAATCTTCTATTTCAGATTCCAGTTCTTTAACTTTTTCTTGATTTATTAAAAGATCATAAGCAATCATTAAGCAAAGTGTTATTACTACTATTATTATTATTAGCATTTTAATAATTTCTTTTTGTTTGTTAATCATTTTGTTCACCTTCAAATTCTACATTTTTTTCTCTAATAATTTCTAATATATTGTAATCTGGTTTATAATTATACAAGATCCCTTGAGCCATTTTTTTACGAGCTTCTTTTAAAGTGGTTCCACAAGTCCCTACTAACTGTCGACCATCTTTCCACCAAGAAAAACAAACTATTCCATCATCAAAACCAATATCATAAGCTGATTTCATCATTTCCAAAACTTCTGTTCTTGAAAAAGTTTTTTTCATTTTTATTCACTCTCCCTTTTACTGATAATTTTTGCTCTTTGTTTATAGATTAATTCACTTATAAAATTAATTGGAGATAAGTATTCCATTTCTACACCAAACCAGAGTTTATAGCGTTCAGCATAATCATTCATATATTCTCTGTAATCATTTCTAGTAAAAAAAGTTGTTCGATTCATTTCTTTTATGATCTCCAATGATGTGCCATAATATTTCCGGTCATCAAATTCAAGAATATATGGTTCTTCTACTCTATCTACAGCTTGATCTAAATATTTTAAATTTAAATTGCAATCTAAATATCCTTGTTGGACCGCTAATAAATAATTATTACTGGGCATTCTATATTCTATATTTTTAGAAATATAATAAGTCATAACTGTATAACCTTTTTCTGTAGTTAATGTTTTTTTCTTATAAAGATGTGGCCAGCCTTCATAATGATCTAAAGCCATTTCATCTTTTTTTGAAATTTCAAATACTGCACCAATTACTTGTTGATGTCGCTCATTTATTATAGTCAAAGGACCGGCAAAATTTAATTGATAATTTGGGATTTTATCTTTTGTAATAAGTTTAGAATCTGGGCATCTCTTTTCCATTTGTTTTAAATTTAAATTACTTCCATAGGCAAAATATAATTTCATTTTTTTTATCCCCCTTTACATAGCTTGTGATCTTTGTCGATATGATTCATTTAAATATTCTTGTCTTTTTCTTAAATATGATTTGACTTTTCTTTGTCCTTTTAGTTCTTTTAAATTTAAAACTGAATCTAAATTTTTATTTCCACGAAGTGTTATAAAAGTATTAGGTCTTAATGATCTTTCGACTACAGCTTGTGTGAGTTTTATCCAATTTGATATTTTTTCAAAATTCATAGTACCAGAATGTTGTCTAAATTCTATTGTGCCGTGATCTAAATAAGCTTCTAGATTTATTTTGTGATATCTGTCGAAGTTATAAAGATCTCTCAAAGCTTGTAGAGTATTTTGCTGATCAATATATTCAAAAGTTTGTTCTTTATTATTAATTATCATTGTTCGAGAATAGTGATTATTATTTTCCCTTCTGCTTCGAGGTACTAAACTATCAAAAACATTTTCATATTTAACATAATATTTTGTTAAAATCTTAAAGCTTTTTAAATTTAAATCACTAGCGTCGTGATGAATATGTAATCCACAATTAATATCTACTGTTAAATCCATTTCATTCATTACTTCAAGCACTTTTCTAAGTTCTTCTAATCCTTGTTCTCCTTTTAAGATCGGACTTACAACTTCACTTCCACAGCTTGAATCTCTTTCGATTTTCCAAGCTCCTGCAGGTGCAGAATGATGATAACCTCCAAGACTAACATTCAAACCTTCATTCCTAAGTTTCCTTAAAAGCTTATACCTTTTTGTTGATGTGCTTTCGGTAAATTCAATTTCTACTCCATAACTTCTTTGATTGTTTAACATTTTAATCTCCCCTTTTGTGTTGTTTTTTTCTTACCTTCTATGTATATTATAATATAAATATATCAATATGTCAAGGGTTTTAAAGGATTAATTTTATTTTTTTTTATTATCTTATAATTACTTATATAATAGTAAAAAGGCTACCTTTTACAGTAGCCTTCAGAGGAGTGTAGTAGCATTGTTTATGGAGGAAACCTTTTTTTATATTTGGCATATAAAGTTTTAAAAAAATAATCTATATAAGCTATTTCAAAAGGAATTGTTAATGTCATATTATCACTGCTAATCTACAAAAGGAATCTTGTCATCAAGTTGATCCTCCAATTCTTTAATCTTTTCCACCCAATCTTTACCAAGACCTTCATTAATAGTTGCAACAATTGAATCAATAACTACATTCAGAAATATATTCAATGCTTGTTTCTCTATAAAATTAAGCTTCTTCTTTTCACTAATATAATCAAAGATATAATCCTTTACATATTGTCTTTTATCATCTATAAAATCTGGATTTTCTTTCCATTTCTTTTCAGCTTCAGCGATAGCTCCAAAAATTTCAATCCAAATATTATCCCATAATTCTTGTGCAATCTTTTTTAAAAAGGATTTTACATAACCTAAAATTAAAGCGACTACCCATTTCATTGAAATTTTAAATTCCATTTTTTAATCCTCCTAATTAATTATTTTAAAAGTAGAATCCATCATTTTTTGTTATCGCTTTCACATACCTTATAGTTTCTTCAGCGTTTTGACCTGTGATTATTCCTAAAAATCTTTTAGCATATTCCCACTTCTGCCACAGCCCCCTTTCTTCTCCTTTTCTTTTCCAATCAGAATAGCTAAAAGATAAATTCTCACTATCTCTAGCATAACTTAACATTTTATTTATATTTCCTCTACCTGCATTATAACTTGCCAGAGCAAATTTATATCTCTCTTTTTTATCAGGTATTTCTTTAAATCTAGTAAATAAAAAATTCATATATTTACAGCCGGCTTTTATATTTTCTTCTGCATTAAAAGGGTGATCTAATACTGGGATATTATCTTTATAGTCATATTGTTCCCAAGTTTCTTTCATAAATTGCATTAAACCTTTTGCCCCCACTGAACTTTCAGCAGTAGTTATAATATCATTTTCAGAGGGATCATAACTTTCTGCTATCATTTGTTTTTTAATAAGATCAGAATTGCAATTTTTGAATTTATATTTGCAATAATATTCAATCAAACTATCATACCTATTTAATTTAGGATTTGCATATTCTATCATAATACTCCCAACTCCATCATTGTTATTATGATTCCCGAAAGTGATCCAACAATACCTGCTATTATTTTCCACTTTTTTACATCATTCTCATTAGCCTTATTATCATTTATTAGCATTTGTTCCATTATTTCTTTATTCAATTGTAAAACAGTTTCCTTCATACCACCATTATTAAGATCTTTGAGATTCTCATTAATTTCTTGTATGTCGCTCTTGATTTCTTTAACATCTTTTTGTAAGTTATCAATACGGAATCCAGTTGCTATAATTTCTTCATAAAAGATACAGTCTTTTTTGTCTGTTATAAAATAATGTTTTTCTTTATTATTACTTTTGTCTGACATTAAAATCAGCCCCTACTGCTTTGATTGTTAAGTTTTTATAATCTACCACTTATATCATCTTTGTCTTCAATTATTTGTCCAACTAAAGTGTTAAATTCTTTCCCCAAAGTCAAAGTATATTTCTTACCCTCTGGAGTTTTTTCTTCTTTGACTTCAATAATTCTGATCATAGCCTTAAATACATCTGGATATTCCACAACTACAATATCTCCCAGTTGAAAATCTATCAGATAATTATAAGGACCGTGCTGGTTGTACTCGACTTCAATAGATGCGTTATGATTAATATTAATCTCTAATCTGGATTTCATTATTGTTTCCCATTTTTCAAAGGCAAAGTTATCTTCAAAGTGATTGAAGCCGTATTCATCAGTTAAAATAGTATCTAAAAAGTTGTCTAATTCCAATTCTGTCCAATCATCAAAAACACCTTCAGGCTCGAATGTTATTAATCTTGCAATGAGATCTGATATATCATAATCACAATCACTTATTTCATCAATTGACATTTGATAATTCTCAAGATAATCTTCTATTTCATCATCAGTATAATTATTAGTGATATAATCCTCTGTAACATTTTCTAATTCTGCCATTTTTGTAACATAATCTGATTCATCTAATTCTTCCATATCTATCCCGTTTATTTTTTCGTTAATGATATTCTCTATTTCTTCTCTAGTATAATTTCCGTGTGTATAATCTATTTCATAAGAAGCTCCATCGCTCGTATCAGTTGTGTCTAATATCTTTATTTTCCCATTAGTATAATCTATCTCAAAATCAGTATCTTCAACCAAAGCTGTACTCGTTTCATCTCTTACTTCAGTTACTGTATCTATATTATTATTAGCCAAATCAACCCAATTTCCAACATCGCTAATAAATGATTCAGCTGTGACTGTGTTTTGATTGACAAGATCGCTTTCATCAAATTCAGTAATTCCATCAGCTATTTCAATCAATTCTGGCGTTGTCATTTCGTCAAAATTTTCATCAGTTAAATTAAATTCTTTGAATTCTTCCCAAGTCCAATTTTTAAATTCTTCTAGATCCCAAGTTTCAAAATCCATTTCTTCAAATTTTATTTTTGCTCTATCAAATAATTCATCTTCAGTTTCAAGATCCCTTGCATCAACGAATAATTCTCCCCTATCTAAATCTTCAGGATCTTCTTCATCATCAACAGGTGCGTTCCTTGCCCCAGCGTAAAAAGTAAATGTCCTGCTATCACCTGTTGTGCTTAATTTAGTTTCTACTTCAATACCTGCTCTATATTTATATTCAGTCATATTTCCTATTGGACCTTTGTCATCTTCCCAAGTTAGTGATTTTTTCAATTCAGAATTATAAACAGTATCACCTGCTACAAAATCACAAGCATTACTATTTAGTAATCCTCTGTCAATCTGTTTTAGATAATTTCCATCAGTTTCAGCATAACCGATTACTTCAGTTTTATTCTCATCTGTTATTTTTACATATTTATAATCACCAGATTCTGTAATTTTAAAATCATCAGGCATCTCATTTAACTCTATTTGGGTTTGGGTATCTGTTATATTATTAACTAACTCTGCTGATACTAAAGTACCACCAATCGCAGGTAATGTAATTCCTGATATAGTGCCTATGGAGAAAGTGCCAAATTCGAACATATCTGAAGCTATTTCAAAAAATCCTGTTATATCTCTATCCCATAATTCATCTTCGTATGGTCCGGGATCTAATAGTGTCCCACTCATATATAATCTATCATTTAATCTCGCATAAAAGTTTGTCCGAACAATAGGGAATGACCTTTCAGCTTCACACAACAATCCAGCTAAAGCTTCAAAATCAAGTGAAAACGCTTTGCCTAATGAAGTATAATATTCAGCATTTGCTTCAAGATTGAACAGTATAGATATATTTTGAGCAAAACTAAAATTAAATTCTGCGGTACCAGATATCATTATATTAAAATCTGATGAAGTACCAAAGTAAGGATAATCATTATTGTAACCGCTTTTTATATGCCAAGTGTTATTAAAATCCCAACCTATATAGGTATCCGACTCATCATAGGGTTCTGTCATTTTCGCTGTAGTTCTGGGATAACCGTAAGAATTTAGGCTTGCTGTATCTGTGATTAAATCTGAATCATAATAACAATCTATTATCCCAGCTCCTTCACCTGCCGCAATACCACCTACGGGAGTACCTGCTGAAGAAACTTCTCCAGCGTGATAACATTTTTCTACAGTGCCAGAATTATCACTGCATATACCACCCGTATAACTACCATTATTATTTATATCTCCTATATGATAGCAATTTCGGATTATAGCACTTGAACTATTCACCCAGCCACTAATGCCACCTACATCATAACCTTCTCCATCTGCTGTTATATTTCCTTGAACTCCAACTTTTTCAATTAATGCAGATCCTGATATATAACCCGCTATTGCTCCTAGATTTTCATCACCTAGAATTGAAAGATTTTCCATAGTGAATTTTTTTATTGTTGCACTATAAATATCAGTAAATAAACTCAGATTATGAGAATCCGTATAGTTTGGTTGATTTATAAGAAAGTTTTTAATTTTATAACCTTTGCCGTCTAGACTACCCTCAAATCCTCCTACATTTCCATAGAAATCTACTATAGGTGGAAATTCTCCTGTTCCATCAAAATTTCTATATATCCAAGTAGGGTGATCACTAGGAACATCGTATTTCTTCCAATATTGATAATCGGGGTGATGATCAGGTATTACAAAATTTTCTAAGTCTATATTATTCATAATTCTATAATCTTTTGTATACCCATATCTAATATTGAATAAATCTTCAGCGTCATATATTTCTGTTGATACAGGAGTTAAATCTAATGTGATAGTTCCCAAATCTTTTTCTTCTTCAAACCACAAAGTATATTCAGAGTTAAAACTATTATTCAGAAAGTCTAACTTATCTTCGCTTATAGGTAAATATCCATCAATACCTACAACATTAGATTTTATCGTAAATTTCAAAGGATTAGGATCAGCCGGCCCATAATCAGGATTATTAACTATTGTATTAGCATTTATCATAAATTCAGCTTTTCCATTACTATCTGTTGTCACACTTTTTATATTGCCTCCTGAACTATAATCTACATCAAATTCCCAATCTGTAATCGGGTCTCCATTTGGAAGTTGGAGTTTAAAGCTTACTACAGCTTGGTCAGGAACTTCAGTTGATGCAACAAAATCCAGTCTAGCTCCACTTATAGTATCGTCTGGTGAGGGATCACCAATTACTATTCCCATATAATTATCTATAGTAGGATCATCTAAATTTGTACCCAAAGAATAGACGCTAGTACTATGCAGTAGAGAAAGATAATCTTTATTAAAATTAATATCTTGAGTGTAAATACTCACAAAATCTGCTTCAGGATCTGTAAAAAAACCTGCACCTACTTGATCTTCTGATGCTGTAGAACTTTCAACAGATACTCTAGATTCAAAAATAAATTTAAATTCTAGTCCTTCTACTCCTACTGCTTCTGTATCAACCTGATAAAAAAACTTGTTTTCTTGATCTAATATATCCCTAAAATAACTTTTATAATATCCATCAACATGAAGATCAATTTCAGGTTCATGACTTAAATAATCTTTATATGCCTGTGACATTTACCCACCTCCTTATCTACACATCATTTCTAGTAACTTCTTTTGTCATTCTGCTTGCTCCTGAACCCTGACCTGCTATTAAGATTGTATTTTCACTGCTGGATTTACTTTCTTCAAAAGCTACCATTTTAACAGAATCCATATCAGGACTTA
>DATFJG010000040.1:0-3400 GCA_035269305.1 Clostridia bacterium | reverse complement strand
TCACTCCCTTATATTATACCACTTCGCGGCTGTTCGCGCAAGTGTTATTTCAAAAAAGTTGACAAAAAAATTAGCCATATCAACGGCTTGAGATGATTTTTTATTTAGGTTGTATAATTTTTGGTGTTGGTGGTGAAATTGGATTTTCATCGTCAACACCATTTTTTCAAAAAAACAAAGACATGAGATCCTTTTTCCTTTAGAATTAAAGTGCAAACCAAAATTAAAGGAGGTACCTCATGTCCATGTCTAATTTTATACCAGAATTATTAGAATTGAAAGACCCAAACATCAAATTTTCTAATAATGTTAACAACATTAAAAAGAAAAATATCACATACAACCTTATCAAAGCAAAGCTTTCATATGTTCCCGAGCATTGTCCTATATGTGGCTGCTTAAATGAGAACTATTCCATAATCAAATATGGAACTAAACCTAGTGACATAAAACTGCTCCCATGTAATGGCAATCCAACCATTCTTCGTCTTAACAAACAGCGGTTTTTCTGTAAGGAATGCGGTCAATCTTTTTTAGCTACTTCAGATATAGTAGAACCCAATTGCTATATTTCTAAACAAGTGAAGCTTAAGATTCTCTCTTACTTAAGTTTGAAAGTAAGTGAAAAAGATATAGCTTTTATGACATATGTCTCACATTCTACAGTATCTAGAGCAATTGATAGCAACTATACTACTTTTTCACCTAATTATGATTGCCTGCCTAAACACTTGATGTTTGATGAATTCAAGTCTACGAAAGATGCAAAAGGTTCTATGAGTTTCATCTTTGCTGATTGTGAATCTCATGAAATTATTGACATCGTGGAAAATCGCCAATTACGCTTCTTAAAGCTTTACTTTTCTAAGTATAGCATAATTGCTAGAGAACACGTTGAAACCGTTTGTATAGATATGTATGCGCCATATATGTCTATCATTAAAGATATTTTTCCTAATGCTGTAATAGTAATAGACAGGTTCCACATAGTGCAACTTTTAACTAGGGCTTTTAACAAAACCAGAGTCAAAGCAATGAGTAATTTTTCAACACAGTCTATGGAATACAAGCGATTAAAACGTTATTGGCGTTTATTTCTAAAAAGTGGCACAGAATTGAATGGTACTGATTTTAAGCATTATACGCACTTTAACAATTGGATATCAGCGCAAACTCTTGTAAAAACAAGCATCGCTGTTGATCCTATGCTAGAAACTACATATGATGTACTACAGATGCTGCTATATGACATAAAAGCCAAAAATGCTGTTAAATTAAAAAATGATTTAAATGTGCTATTAGATAAAAATATCAGCGATTACATGAAAACCTCAATTTCAAGTCTGCTGAAATATATGGAATACGTAGAGAATTCTCTTAAATATGAATATTCTAACGGTACAATTGAAGGTTTAAATAATTACATAAAAGTTATTAAGAGAGTTGCCTTTGGATACAGAAGCTTTTTCCACTTTAGAAATAGAATATTAATATCAAGGAATCTAATTAAACCAATAACAAAATACCAGGTAGCATAATTAGCTACCTGGTTTATGAAACTAGTTCTTTTTTTCTTCACCAACACCATTTGACAAAGAACCTAATATTTTTAATATTATTCTGTAATATCATAAGCCTTCAAATCAGGACTTATATTTAAATGAGCATCAGTAGCAGCAATAACATCTTCTACTGTGTAGTCTGGGTGTACTTCTGTTAACAGTAGCCCTTCTTCAGTCACTTCAATAACGCACATTTCTGTAACAATTAAGTCAACAACACCTACTGCTGTAAGCGGAAGTGTGCATTCCTTTAAAATTTTAGGTTTTGAAGTACCAGTTTTTTTATTAAACTGTTGATGTACCATGGAAATTATAACTTCTTTTGCTCCCACAACTAGGTCCATAGCTCCGCCCATTCCAGCATACATTTTGCCAGGAATAATCCAGTTCGCTAAGTTACCCTTTTCATCAACTTGCATAGCACCTAGTACTGTTGCATCAACATGTCCACCTCTAATAATACCAAATGATGTGGCACTATCAAAATAGTTTACTCTTGCAGACGCCTTGGCATATTGACCACCAGCATTTATTATATCAACGTTTTCATTCCCTCTATCGCATATGCCTTCTAAACCTGTAAATCCGTTCTCTGATTGTAAAGTAATATGTACCCCTTCTGGTAAATAACCACCAACCATAGTAGGAAGACCTATTCCAAGGTTAGCAACATATCCATCTTTAAATTCTTTCGCACATCTTTTTGCGATTCTCGTTTTTAAATCTGCCATGGTTTTTCTCCTTCTACTATCATATCAACTAGAACTCCGGAGTGTTGCAACGTATCAGGCTCTAATTCTCCTACTTTTACTAATTTTTCAGTAGCTATAATATTATGATCTGCAGCTCCTGCCATTAAGTAATTGAAGTTTTTAGTTGTTTTATTACATAGAAAATTACCAAACTCATCACAAACTGAAGCTCTACAAAAAGAATAATCTGCTCTCAATGGTTTTTCGAGAACGTACATCTTTCCATCAACTTCGATTTGCATCTTACCATCGGCAGCGACTGTACCAAGTCCTGTTGGGGTAAGAATTCCTCCTAGACCAAAATTGCCAGCTCTAATTTTTTCAGCTAAAGAACCTTGGGGTATTAATGTGCATTTCATAGTTCCATCAAAAACCCCTTTACCCACTAAAGGAGTTAGTCCTACATGGGATGCTATAATATGGTCTATTACCCCTGCTTCTAATAGTTTACCTACTCCACGTGCAGTGTCATATTCGTTATACCAACCTTTTGGTAACCCACCATCATTGCATATTATTGTAAGGTTCTTGACACCTTTTTCTAGTATGGCATCAATTAGGATTTCGGGAGTGCCTGCTGCCATAAAACCTCCTACCATGATACTCATACCTTCTTTAATCCCTGCAATTGCTTCTTGTGCTGTTTTTATTTTACTTGCCATTTAAACTCACCTTCCCCTTCCCTTTTCCTTTTTACAACCCAACCTTAGCTAAAAATAGAGTTTGCTAATTGGAAATATGAGAAGATCCACATAATAGTAATATACAGAATCCATTACCTCTAGCGTTTAATTTTTAATTATATTAAATTAAGTATATCACTAAAATTTATCCTCTGCAACAAAAAGTATTAAATTCAATACAATCCTATGCAGACCAATTCCTTTATGATTTCTATGTAAATATGTATTCACTTATTTCCAAAGACTAATAAATACCTAATATTTTTGGTTGTATAATTTTTGGTGTTGGTGGTGAAATTAGGTTTTCATCGTCAACATCATTTTTTCAAAAAAATAAAGACATGAGACCCTTTTTCCTTTAGAATTAAAGTGCAACCCAAAATTAAAGGAGGTACCTCATGTC
>DATFJG010000039.1:0-25727 GCA_035269305.1 Clostridia bacterium | reverse complement strand
TAATAGGCTTATTGTAGAGATTCCTTAAAAAGGAGGCAGAACCATGGGTTTTAATTTAGTAACGGCCAATTTAAAACTTGGTTTAGTAGAGTTTAATGCAACCTTCTTTTTTCAGATATTTAATACTTTTGTTCTATTTCTAATTTTGAAAAAGTTATTATTTGAACCGGTTACAGCATTTATGGCTCAACGGGAAAAAGAAATAGCAGAAGAAATTGAGAATGCAGAAGAAAAAAATCTTGAAGCAGAAAAACTTAAAGAAAAGTATTCTTCAAAGATTAAGGATATCGAAAATGAGGGAAAACAGATTATTAAGGAAGCAAAAGAGATCGCCGATCGAAAAGCTTCAGAAATTGTATCGAAAGCAAGAGAAGAAGAAAAAGAGATACGATTAAAAAACCAAGAAGAACTTGAAAGAGAAAAAGCCAAAGCAGTTAATGAGTTAAAAGATGAAATCTCAAATTTAACTATTCTAGCTGCATCAAAGGTAATAAATAAGAACTTAAAAAAAGAGGATCATTTAGCCCTTATTGATCAATTTATTGATGAGGTGGGGGATGTTAAATGGCAAAATTAATAGGTTCAACTTACGCTTCTTCATTATTTGAAGTAGCTGAACAACTTGATAAAATTGAGAGTGTTTTTGAGGAATTAAGTTTTATAACAGATAAGTTTAATGAAGATGAAGATTTTTATCAGTTTTTTACTTCGACAAGAGTAGGTAAAAATGAAAGAAAAGAAGTAATTGATAATGTTTATGGAAGTAAAATTAATGATGAATTACTGAATTTTTTGAAAATATTGATTGACCAAAATCGTACAAGTTCAATATTTGAAGTTAAAGATTTTTATGCAAAATTATTAGATCAGCACAGAAATGTGAAACGAGTAACTGTTGAATCAGTTGTAGAACTTTCTGATGAACACAAAACAAAATTGATCCGAAAGTTAACAAATTTAACAGGCAGCGAAATTGTTCTTACGAATGTCATTAAACCTGAAATTTTAGGTGGTGTCATCATGAGAATTGACAATGAGATTATTGATGCATCGGTTTTATCAAAGTTAGATAACATTCAAAATAGTGTATCGAAAATTATAATTTAGTATGGGAGTGAGAAGATTATGAATCTTAGACCAGAAGAAATAAATTCTGTGATTAAAAAACAGATTGAAAATTATGAATCTTCTCTCCAAGTTGAAGATACTGGTACTGTAATACAAATTGGTGACGGAATTGCTAAAGTTGACGGTCTTGAAGGCTGTATGGCTGGCGAATTATTGAAGTTTCCAAATGACGTATTTGGTATGGCCCTTAACTTGGAAGAAGGTAATGTAGGTGTAGTATTATTAGGTTTAGATAGTAAAATCAATGAAGGCGATGTTGTAAAAAGAACAGAGACTGTAGTCGAAGTACCTGTTGGTGAAGCAATGTTTGGTCGGGTAGTTAATGCTTTAGGTCAACCAATTGATGGTAAAGGACCTATTAAAACTGAAAAATCAAGACCTGTAGAGTCGAAAGCACCAGGTGTAATTGCTAGAAAATCTGTTGATGAACCATTACAAACAGGTATTAAAGCAATTGATTCAATGATTCCAATAGGAAAAGGTCAGCGAGAGTTAATCATTGGTGACCGTCAAACAGGAAAAACAGCTATAGCTATAGATACAATTATTAATCAGAAAAATACTGATGTATACTGTATTTATGTTGCCATAGGTCAGAAAAAGTCAACTGTTGTTCAATTAGCTCAGAAGTTAGAAGAAAATGGCGCAATGAAATATACATCTATTGTATCCGCTTCTGCTAGTGAACCAGCTCCATTACAATATATCGCGCCTTATGCCGGTTGTGCAATAGGTGAAGATTTAATGGAAGCCGGAAAAGATGTATTAATCATATATGATGATTTATCAAAGCATGCCGTTGCTTATCGTGCGATGTCATTACTTTTAAGAAGACCACCAGGTCGAGAAGCTTATCCTGGGGATGTATTCTATTTACATTCAAGATTACTTGAAAGAGCAGCGAAATTAAATGATAAATTAGGTGGTGGATCAATGACAGCTTTACCAATCATTGAAACACAGGCTGGCGATGTTTCAGCATATATTCCAACAAATGTAATATCAATTACGGATGGCCAAATTTTCTTAGAAACTGAGTTATTTGCTTCAGGTCAAAGACCTGCCGTTAATGCAGGTATTTCTGTATCACGTGTAGGTGGAGACGCTCAAGTGAAAGCGATGAAATCTGTATCAGGAAAAGTAAAAATTGACTTAGCTCAATATAGAGAATTAGAGTCTTTCGCACAATTTGGATCAGATTTAGATGAAGAAACTCAAAAAATTCTAGGTCATGGTAAAAGAGTACGAGAAATTTTAAAACAACCACAATATGAACCAGTAAATCTTATTGATCAAATCATTACGATATATGCAGTTTCTAAAAAGCTGTTAATGGATATACCAGTATCAGAAATCAAAAGATTTGAGCGAGGGTTATTAGAGTTTGTGAGTCAAAATTATGCTTCTTTAAAAGAAGAAATTGAAGATAAAAAAGAGTTAACTGATGCTATTGAAGAACAATTGAATGAAGCTATCTCTAAATTCAAAGAAGAATTTGAAGTTGAAGTTGCTGACGAGGAATCCTTAGCAGTTTAGAAAACTTCGGAAAGGAGATATGTATGGCAGGTGCAGGTGCTCGTGATATAAAAAGAAAGATAAAAAGTGTATCAAATACGAGACAAATTACAAAAGCTATGGAACTAGTATCTACAGCTAAACTTCGAAAAGCTAAATCGAAATTAGATATTACTAAACCATACTTTGAGACAGTACTAAAAACTATTAAAAAAATTATCAAAAATGAAAACAGCTTAAAGCATAAGTATCTAGTGGAAAGAGAAAAAACGAATTCACTTTATATTATTGTTGCAGCTGATAGAGGATTATGTGGTGGTTACAATTCAAATGTTTTAAAAAAGGCAGTTAATATCATTGAAAAGAATGATACGAATGCTAAACTTGTAACTGTTGGGAAGCAAGCTTTGAAGTTTTTTGAAGACAGTCCATATAAGATTGTAAAATCATTAACACAAATTTCAGAGAAACCAAGTTTTAGTGATTCAAGAGTAATTTCTAATTTAGCTCTAAAGATGTATGACGAAGAACAAGTTGATGAAATTATATTTGTTTACACGCGTATGATTACAAGTTTAAACTTAGAGCCAACTGAATTAACTCTTCTACCTGTTAGTGTTGATATCAAAGAAGAAGAGGATAAAGAAAGTAAAAAAAGTAAAAACAAAGAGGAAATGCGTGATTTGGTGACTTATGAACCGTCTGCAGAGGTAGTATTAGATTTTATTATTCCTAAGTATGTAGAAAGTGTTATTTATGGTGGGTTAATTGAGTCTTCTGCATCAGAACAGTCTGCGCGAAGAGTTGCAATGGAAAGTGCTACTGATAATGCGGATGAAATGATTGATGAATTGACATTAACATATAACCAAGCACGACAAGCGGCTATTACACAAGAAATTACGGAAATAGTTGGCGGCGCAGAAGCTTTAAAATAACTTAAGTTGAGAGGAAGTGAGTTTTTTAAATGGAAAAGAATATTGGTAAAATATCTCAAATTATTGGACCAGTACTTGATGTTAAATTCGAGAGCGGTCACCTTCCTGACATTAATGATGCCATCGTTGTATCGTATAAAGGTAATACTGTTACGGCGGAGGTTGCAAAACACACTGGTGACAACACAGTTCGATGTATTGCAATGTCATCGACTGATGGATTGGTTAGAGGCATAGAGGTAGAAAGCACAGGTAAGCCTATCTCTGTACCTGTAGGAAAACCAACACTTGGTCGTTTATTTAATGTTTTGGGTGAGACAATTGATAATAAGGATCAAGTCGATCCAAGTGAAAAGAGATTATCTATTCATAGAGAAGCACCAGACTTCGAAGAACAAGAGACATCAAGTGAAATGTTTGAGACAGGAATAAAAGTAGTTGACTTAATATGTCCTTATTCTAAAGGTGGTAAGACTGGATTATTTGGTGGTGCTGGTGTAGGTAAGACTGTATTAATTCAGGAATTGATTAATAACATAGCTATAGAACACGGTGGCTTGTCTGTTTTCGCAGGTGTAGGTGAAAGAACACGTGAAGGAAATGACTTATATTATGAGATGGAAGAAGCTGGGGTACTTGAAAAAACAGCTTTAGTATTTGGTCAGATGAATGAACCACCTGGTGCTCGAATGAGAATTGGTTTAACTGGTTTAACAATGGCTGAGTATTTTAGAGATCATGAAGGTAAAGATGTACTATTATTTATTGATAATATTTTTAGATTTACTCAGGCAGGGTCAGAGGTATCAGCTCTTTTAGGGCGTATGCCATCTGCTGTAGGTTATCAACCAACACTAGCTACTGACATGGGAGAGTTGCAGGAACGAATTACTTCTACTAAGAAGGGATCAATTACTTCTGTACAAGCAGTATATGTACCAGCAGATGACTTAACGGATCCGGCGCCAGCGACTACTTTTGCCCATCTGGATGCAACAACTGTATTATCAAGAAAAATTGCTTCAAAGGGTATTTATCCAGCAGTTGATCCAATTGATTCAAGTTCAAGAATGTTAGCACCAGAATTAGTTGGAGAAGAACATTATGAAACTGCTAGAGGAGTACAAGAGATTCTTCAAAGATACAAAGAGTTGCAAGATATTATTGCAATATTAGGTATGGATGAGTTATCTGAAGAAGATAAATTGGTTGTAAATCGTGCAAGAAAAGTTGAAAAGTTTCTATCTCAACCTTTCCACGTTGCTGAGCAATTTACTGGCTATAGTGGTAAATATGTACCAATTAAAGAGACTGTAAGAGGTTTTAAAGAAATCATTGAAGGAAAACATGACCACATTAGTGAATCATATTTCTTATACAAAGGATCCATTGATGAAGTTGTAGAAGCCTACGAAAATAAAGATTCTTAAGAGGTGGTTAAATGAGTTCAACTATTCATCTAGAAATTGTAACACCTGATAAGAATTTTTATTCAGGTGATGTAAAAATGTTTGTAATTGAAACGACTGAAGGTGAAATTGGTGTATTAAATGACCATGAACCCTTAGTTACACCTGTTTCAATTGGACATATTTGGTTGGATATTGATGGTAAAGGGAGTACAAAGGATGCTGCTTGTAATAAAGGTTTTTTAACAATTAATGATAATACTGCAACAATTGTTGTTGATTCAGCTGAATGGAAAGATACTATTGATATTCAAAGAGCTAAGGAAGCTAAAGAACGTGCTGAAAAACGTTTAAAAAAGGATGACGATGATATTGATGTTATTCGAGCAAAAACAGCATTAAAAAGAGCAATGAATAGAATGAGAGTCTCTAAAATATAGATAGAAAAAGACAAGTAATTACTTGTCTTTTTTTATTGAATAGGATGAATACTGACACTGAAAATGAGCGAGTGGCTAATTGATAAGCTAGTGGTCAATCAAGAAAAAAGCACTGTTAATCTCAGAGCACTAGATAGGTGAATTATCAGACGCTTAAGAGTAACTATTTAGAAAACTTATCAGAAGATAACACTGGGTTTAAAAAGTATAATGAAAGTTTGAAACAATCCTATAGATAATATTCATTTCTTTTAGGGATAAATGGTAACTTAAATATTAAAAAAATATAATCATTAGCAACATATTTCAATACAAATCATACAATTAAAGAATACGAGGTATTAATGAAATCCGTTTAGACTAAAATTGGATAGTCTTAGTTCTCATTGTATTAAAAAATTAAGTAATATTTTGTAGTAGGATGGAATATTGCGAAGTAAAATTTTGGTTGAAAGTATATTTGCGTAAATATTACAAAAAAATAATACTTTATAGAGGCAATTTCTAAAAAAAATCATATTTAGAGTAGCAAATTACATACTTTTTATATATAATGTTTAATGAGAGTAAAATATTAAATTCTAGGAGGATTCAATTGGAAAAATTTATCATAAAAAATAATGGACCGTTACTTGGTAGAGTTAAAGTAAACGGCGCAAAAAATGCTGTTTTACCAATTATGGCTGCTACTTTATTGACGAATGAAATTTGTTATTTAGAAAATGTTCCAGATTTACGCGATGTAAAAGTTATGAAAGAAGTTATTACTCATTTCGGTGGAGAATTTATAGATATATCTAAAAATGAAAAATCAATAAGAGTTAGAAAAATAAGCACATCAGAAGCCCCATATGAATTGGTTCAAAAAATGCGTGCCTCATTTTTTGTTATGGGCCCTTTATTAGCAAAAACAGGTGTAGCACGGGTTTCATTACCAGGTGGTTGTGCCATTGGTGCCAGACCAGTAGACTTACATTTAAAAGGTTTTGCAGCTTTAGGTGCTGAAATTAGTCAAGGCCAAGGTTATATTGAAGCAAAAGCAGATGAGTTAATCGGTTCAACTATTTATTTAGATTTCCCTTCTGTAGGTGCGACTGAGAATATAATGATGGCGGCAGTTTTAGCAAAAGGAGAAACCATTATAGAAAATGCAGCTGAAGAACCTGAGATTATTGACTTATCTAATTTTTTAAATAAAATGGGAGCAAATGTTAGGGGCGCCGGCACTGATACTATTAGAATTGAAGGTGTAGAGAATTTAAAAGGTACACGACATGAAATTATACCTGATCGAATAGAGACAGGTACTTATATGGTTGCCGCAGCTATTACTAAAGGTGATGTAGTTATTGAAAATATAGTACCTGCACATATAAAACCTGTAATTGCAAAGTTAAAAGAAACAGGGGCAGAGCTAGAAATAGGAGAAGATGTTATTCGAGTAAATGCATCTAATATTAGCGAGTCTGTTGACTTAACAACTTTGCCATATCCTGGTTTTCCAACTGATATGCAGGCACAGTTTATGGCATTAATGACTATTTTAAATGGTACAAGTGTCATAAATGAAACAGTTTTTGAAAATAGATTTATGCATATTCCTGAGTTAGCGCGTTTGGGTGCAAATATTAGAATTGAAGGCCATAGTGCAATTGTTCGCGGTGTTTCAGAATTAGAAGGGTCAGAAGTAGTTGCAACTGATTTAAGAGCAGGTGCAGCATTAGTTTTGGCTGGATTAGTTGCAAAAGGTGAAACCCATGTCAATAGTATATATCATATTGATAGAGGCTACTCTAACTTAGAATCAAATTTAAGAAAGTTAGGCGCGGATATAAAAAGAGTAACTGTAGAAGAAATAAATCAAGAGTAGTGGGGTGTTTTAATTGTTTGGATTTGGAATTGAAATAGGAATTGACTTAGGAACAGCTAGTGTTTTAGCGTTTAGAAAAAATAAAGGAATAATTCTACAGGAACCTTCTGTTGTAGCATTAGATAGAAATACTGGAAAAGTTTTAGCAGTTGGTGAAGAAGCGAGACAAATGTTAGGGCGAACACCTGGTAACATTATTGCTATAAGACCATTAAAAGATGGTGTAATATCAGACTATGATGTTACAGAAAAGATGTTAAGACATTTTATTAATAAGACTTGTGGTAAAAGAAGATTTTTTAAACCAAAAATTATAATATGTGTCCCAAGCGGTGTAACAGAAGTAGAGAAACGTGCTGTTATTGATGCGACTATGGAAGCTGGTGGTGGCAAAACTTTTTTAATTGAAGAACCAATTGCAGCTGCTATTGGTGCTGGATTAGACATTACTAAACCAGATGGTAACATGATTATTGATATTGGTGGTGGTACAACTGATATTGCAGTCATTTCTTTAGGTGGTATTGTTGTAAGTAATTCAATTAAAGTGGCAGGAGATAAATTTGATCATGCCATCATGAAATATATGAAAAAATCTCATAACTTACTAATTGGAGAAAGAACAGCTGAAGATTTAAAAATAAATATTGGAACGGCTTCTGTAAGAAGTAAAATTAAAAAAATGGAATGTCGTGGTCGTGATCTAATTACAGGCCTTCCTAAAACAATAACTGTTACTTCAGAGGAAATGGCTGATGCTTTAAGTGAAGCAACTAATGATATTTGTGATGCTGTCCACACCGTTTTAGAAAGAACACCACCAGAGTTAGCTTCTGATATTTCATCAAGAGGAATTGTAATGACAGGTGGCGGGTCTTTACTGTCTAACTTGAATAAATTGTTAGAAAACAGAACAGGTATTCCAACATATATTGCAGAAGATGCTGTCTCTTGTGTTGCAATAGGTACTGGAAAATCTCTTAACCATCTGGATACACTAGAAAAGAATATGATGTCAAATAACCATAGAAATAAACGTAAATGGTAAATATAATATTAAAATCAACTTTCTATAAGAGAGTTGATTTTTTATTTAATATATTTATATGGTTGTCGATAATATAAGTGATACGGAGGGATAATTATGGTAAGAGGATTATATATTGCAGGAACAAATATGATAACTTCTGAAAAGAAAATTGATATGGTAGGAAATAATATTGCTAATGCAAATACATACGGTTTTAAAAAGGATCAGATGACAGTTGAGTCCTTCAATGATGTTTTAATATCTAAAAGGAAGGGATCTAATTTTAATTTGGAAAGACCCCATGGAGAAATTGAGATAGTTGAAAATAATGGACGTTATCATCTACATACTGACCGTGGTTTTTTTAGAGTTAATACTGAAGATGGTATTAGTCACAATAAGGATGTCCGGTTTACACTTGATCAAGAGGGATATTTAAGTACGTATTACTTAAATAGTGATAATACTCAAAATTATAATTTAGGTAATCGATTAATTAATACAAAGGGCGAAGAAATTCTTATAGGAGAAAATGAGTATGAAATAAGTGAGACAGGGCAGGTACTTATGAATGGTGAAATTGAAAGTGAATTAATTAAAGATGTTGATCAGCATGTTATTGGGACAATAAATGCTGGTGTTAAAAACAGAAGACTTTTCACAGATCATAGTAGCGGTCAAATGCAATCAACAGATAAGCCCTTAGATATAGCCTTGATTGGTGATGGCTTTATTGAAGTTTCAAAAAATGAGAATGCTTTATACACTAGAAATGGTGCATTGACTATTAATAGTGATAATGAGTTGGTTACAATGGATGGTGGCTACGTTCAAGGGTTAAATGGAAATATTATTTTACCTGACACGAATATTCAAATCAATCAATACGGGGAAATTATTAAGAACAATGAAATCATTGATAAAATAAGTATTTCCAATTTTACAAATGATGGTGATTTAAGAAAAGTAGGCGGCACTTATTTTAATACAATTCCCGAAATAAAAGGTGAAATAGTTGCTTTTGAAGGCGAAGTAGCACAAGGTTATTTAGAAACATCAAATGTTAATGCTATTGATGAAATGATTAAATTAACACGTATCAGCAATAATTACGAATCAAGTCAAAAAATCATAACAAGTATAGAACAAACATTAGATAAAGTAATTAATGAAGTCGGAATGGTTAGAGCTTAAGGAGGTAATTTATGAGAGCAATGTGGTCTGCAGCATCGGGGATGAACTCAATTCAAAAACAAATTGATACAATTTCTAACAATTTATCAAATGTAAATACAATAGGTTTTAAAAATCAAAGGGTTGAATTTAAAGATTTGATGTATGAAAAAGTTAATACTGAAGATTTTGTAAGAGAAGATGGAAGAATAACACAATTAGAAATTGGTAATGGTGTTATGCCTATCGCAACCACTAGAAATTTTACCAGTGGTAGTTTTAAGCAAACAGAGAAAGAACTAGACTTTGCTGTTAATGGCTCTGGATTTTTTGTTATTGAAAATCAAAATGGTGAAGAACGTTATACAAGAGATGGTACATTTAAACTAAGTATTGAAGATGGTGAAACTTCTCTGCGTACTTCAAGTGGATACGCTGTTATTGGTGAAGATGGCCCAATTGAGTTAGGAGCAGATGTTGCCTCTATTAATGTATCAGAAAGCGGAATGGTTACCGTTCAACGGACGGATGGAACTAAAGAAGTAGTGAATCAAATTAAATTAATTACTTTTGCTAATCCAGAAGGCTTATCTAGTGAAGGTAAAAACTTATATTCTGAAACGGATATATCCGGTGTACCATTAGATAATGAAAATGGCGTAGCAGGAGAAGTTTGGCAAGGCTATGTAGAAACCTCTAATGTACAAGTAATTGAGGAAATGGTAAATATGATTTCTGCTCAACGTGCATATGAACTTAACTCAAAAACAATACAGACAGTTGATAGTATGTTAAGTGTAGCCAATAATATTAAACGATAAATAAAGGAGTTTTCTAATGGAGATTAGTAGTATTTCAAATAATTTAGAGTTTAAAGAAATTGCGAATAGAATAAAAAATGAGACCAATACAGATTTTGAGAAGGTTTTGAATAGTGCAATGGAAAGCCAAGATGAAGCCAAATTAAAAAAGGCATGTGAAGATTTTGAAGCTATTTTTGTAAATATGTTACTTAAAAGTATGAAAAACACAGTAAATGAAGGTGGATTAACTAAGAAATCTCATGCAAGGGAAATGTTTGAAAGTATGTTAGATGAAGAAATGGCCGGTTCTATTGCTAAGGGCCGTGGCGTCGGAATAGCAGAAATATTATATGATAGTTTAAACAATAAAGAAAAAGGCAGTCAATTAGATTTTAAAGGATAAGTAAAAAAACTTATTCTTTTTTTTGTATTTATAGTATATAATGACACCACAAGGTATTAGTAGCTGGTAATAAGGAGAGTTATATGTTAACGATTGAAGAAATAAAAGAAATCATTCCACATCGATACCCATTTTTATTAGTTGATAAAGTTTTAGAGATGGAACCAGGAGAGAGTTGCGTTGGGATTAAAAACGTAACGATTAATGAACCTTTTTTTCAAGGTCATTTTCCTAAAAAACCATTGATGCCAGGTGTTCTAATTGTAGAAGCAATGGCGCAAGTTGGTGCAATTGCACTTATGTCCTTAGATGAAAATAAAAACAAATTAGCAGTATTTGCTGGAATCGATAAAGTAAGATTTAAAAAACAAGTGGTACCTGGAGATACTTTAAGAATTGAAGTAACTTTAGGAAAATTTAGAAGAAATATTGGGAAAGGTGAAGCTGTCGCTTATGTTGGTGATGACATTGCCTGTAAAGGTACTTTAATGTTTGGAATAACAAAACCTAATGCTTAAGCATTAGGTTTTTCATCTTCCGTAACTAAGAAATCATTTCTTCCTTGATTTTTGATCCAGTATAATGAATCATCGGCTTCTTTAATTAAAATTTCAGGTTTATATTTCTTATAACCAAAAGTTGTGTGACCACCAATACTTAAAGTAACTCTAGGTTGTGTTTGCGAGTAATTGTGTTCAATACTCTCAAAATTCATTGCTTGTTTTATTTCTGTAATGATATTTATTGCGCCTTGTTTTTCTGTATTTGGTAAAATAATTATAAATTCGTCGCCACCATAACGGGCAACAAAATCAGATTTTCTTTTTAAAGAACTATTCAATAACTGAGCAACTATTTTTAAACAGTGGTCACCTTTAATATGACCGTAGTTATCATTATATTCTTTAAAATAATCAATATCAATTATGATTAAGGTTAGTGGTTTTTTTTGTCTAAAAGATAAATTGATTTCTTTTTCTAAGTATTTGAATAGATACCTTCTATTAGGTAGATTAGTTAAATCATCATAATTTGATAAGATTCTTAACTTCTCATTTGCTTGCTCTAAACGTTTTTTTATTCTTCGACTATGTTCTACCTCACTCTTAAGTTCAGCGGAGGTAATGCTATTTTCTAAAGCAATAGAGATAAAAGGTGTTAATGTTTTTAAGAAATCTAAATCTTTTTCAGTATAAGCATTTTTCTTTTTACTTTGAACTGAGAAAAATCCAATAATTTTATCCTTAAGTGTTAATGGTAAAAAAATTACAGAGTTTGGCGAGCTCTCTAAATCACTTGTTAAAATCTTCTTATACTTCTTATATTCCTTTTTATAATTTAATGAAAAAATAATATCATCATTTTCTAAAATCCATTCAGCTAAAGTATCTTTTAAAAGTGCCTCCTCATCAATAATTTCTGCTTCCCTAGGATTAGTATTATCTATTTCTAGATATTTAAGAGTCGTTCTTTCATCATTCAATGAAGAAATGATAAGAAAATCAATAGGTACAAGATCTAATAATAAAGAATTCACTTTATAAGACACATTTCTAAAATCTAAATCTGAAGTTATCTCTTTACCGATTTTATTGATTAATTCAAATTTTTCATTCAGTTCAGTTAATTCTTCGTTCTTCTGTGTAACGATATTGCGTTCTTTTTCAACGGTTTTGATTCTTTCTTTAGTCCGAACAAGATTTAATTTTTGTTTTTGCATGATTTTCTCTCTTTTTTTAGTATAATCGTGATAAACTTTATAATAAAAACTTGCTTTATCAGACTTTCCTTTTAAGGTGAGTTTCTCAGCTAATAAAGAAGCGACTTTTGCAGCATTAGAAAAATCGTCATAAGCTTTAGATAAATCAAAGGCTTTTAGAAGAAAATCAATTTCTTTTTCATTTGAACCAATAGCTCCATAGATATCACTCAAAAGTATATAGTCAGATATACTTCTATATTCAGTATTTGTTTTGCGATAGATCTCATTTGATTTTAAAATTGATTGGATGGCTTTGCCATAATTTTCAACGGCTTTATAATACTTTCCAAAGGCAGAGTTCAAGTAAGCAGAAAGAAAACCGGCTTTATAGTTAGTTAATATTTTCTTGCCACTTTCTAAATATTCTAAAGCCAATTGATAATCTTTTTTATGAATGTAAGCTTCTCCTAAGTTAATCATCATGATTGAGTCATTAGGTGAGTTTCCTTTAACATATTTTAAGGCTATATTAAAATAATTAATAGAACGATCATAATCTTTTATATCAGAATAGATGCTTCCAATATTATTATAAAAGTCCGAGTAATCCTCTTCTAAGTTTGAGCTGATGGCTAAGTTTAATCCTTGATTATAATAATCAAGACCATCAGAATATTTTTCAGAATCAACAGCAATATTTCCTAAAATTTTGTAGGAATAGATTACACCGTGTTCAGTGTATTTATTCTCAATATTGTACTGAGAAAAAAGAATGGCTTTTCTATAATCACCAATAGCCCAGGATGTATATGATATAATATAAAGAATTTCACTCTTGTATTTGTTATTAAGGATCTCAAAATTAGCATCATAAAATTCAAGAGCCTTTTTTAAGATGTTGTTTGGGTCGTTGTTTATAGACTGAAAAAGTTTGTTTATATAAACATGAGTTGAATTCATTATTTTAGCTCCTTCAAATATATGTTATAATAATTATATAACAAAAAAGAAATAAATTAAAGAAGGAATTAGGAGGCATTATGCATGGATTGGTCTTAGAAGGTGGCGGCGCCAAAGGTGCCTATCAAGTTGGTGCGATCAAAGCTTTAGTAGAAATGGGATATGAATTCAGTGCCATTGCAGGGACATCTATTGGTGCCATTAATGGGGCATTTATTGCTAACGAAAAATTAGATTTCATTTATTCAATATGGGAAGAGGGAGAAATCAGTAGAGTTATAAAAACAGATAAAGATGTTCTGCAAAAAATATTAGATTTTGATTTCAAAGGCGAGAATATTTTTAAGATCTTTGATTATATTATGAAAATCATTAATAATGGTGGCTTAGATATCAGTCCTTTAAGGCAACTGTTAGAAGAAAACATTGATGAAGCATCTATAAGAAGAAGTTCAGTTGATTTTGGATTGGTTACTGTTTCTTTTACGGATTTTCAACCATTAGAAGTATTTATAGAAGAAATCCCTGAAGGTAAACTAATTGATTATTTGATTGCCTCTGCTAGCTTACCGATCTTTAATTTAAAAAAAATTGATGGAAAATCTTACCTTGATGGAGGCTTTTATAATAATATACCTATAACTTTGATGACAAAGAAAAATATTAAGGATATAATAGTTATAGAAACAGAAGGCATTGGTCGTAAGAGAAAAGTAAAAGAGAAAGACTTAAATATTATAAGAATACGGCCAAGTAGGAAAATAGCAAGAACCATTGAAGTGGATCCGAACATTATGAAAAGAAATGTTAAGTTAGGTTATCTTGATGCGAAGCGAGTGGTTCAAGGATTGCGGAGTCGGAAATATTGCATAGAACATGAGTTAGATGAGCTGTTCTTCTTAAAGGAAGTAAAGAATCTAAATGAAATGAAATTAGAAAGAATATTTGAATTGTTTAACTTCACAGGTGCAGTAAATTATAAGAATTTATATGAAGGGATTTTTCCTATTTTAGGTAGAATATTAGCACTTGAAGAAGATAGTTCTTATACGGACTTATTTATCAGACTAAATGAAGAAGTCGCTGATTACTTGAAAATTGATAAATTAAAGGCATATACATTTGTAAAACTGAATGATCTAATTAAACAGAAGATTGATTTTGATGAAGAAATAATTTTTTCGTCAAAGTATCAATATATCCCTTTTAAGCATTTGCCTAAACAAATTGAGGTTTTGCCAAAGGAAATAAAAGAGAGTGTTTTAAAAGAATTCTTTAGAATATATTATAGTTAGGAGTGTGTTATGGATAGTTTAAAAAAATATCAAGAGTGGTTGGAAGATGATTACTTTGATGAAAATTTCCGACAAGAATTGAAGGGTTTATCTGATGAAGATGAAATTACAGATCGTTTTTATAAGTATCTAGAGTTTGGAACAGCAGGTATGCGAGGGGTTATTGGGGCTGGTACCAATCGAATGAACAAGTATATTGTTAGACGCGCAACACAGGGGTTTGCAAATTATTTGATTAATACTTTTGGAAAAGAAAACTTGAGTATTGCTATCGGGTTTGATCCAAGAAACAAATCAAAATTATTTACAAAGGAAGCTGCTTTAGTAATGGCCGCTAATGGCATCAAAGCATATATTTTTGATACTTTAAAAGCAACACCACAATTATCTTTTGCTGTTAGAGAATTAGGCTGTAAAGGTGGAATAATGATTACCGCAAGTCATAATCCAGCAGAGTACAATGGTTATAAAGTATATGATGAAACTGGGTGTCAGTTAGTACCAGACAAAGGGGAAAAATTAATTGCAGAAGTTAATAAAATTGATGATTTTTCAAAGATAAACTATATGAATGAGAAAGCAGCCATAGAAAGAGATAAATTTGAGTATATTTCAGATTCGTTAATAGATAAGTATATTGAAAAAGTAAAGGGGATTAGCATCCGTTCTGAAGTTATTAAAGGATCAGATATTAAGGTGGTCTTCTCACCATTACATGGTTCTGGAGGTGAACCAGTTTCTAGAGTTTTAAAAGAAAAAGGTTTAAGAAACTTAGTGACAGTAGATGAACAGATGGTACCTGATGGAAACTTTACAACAATAAAGGATCCTAACCCTGAGTCATCAGAAGCATTTGAGTATGCTATAAAATATGGTGAGAAAAATGATAGTGATTTATTGATCTGTACTGATCCTGATGCAGATAGAGTTGGATTAATGGTAAAAAAAGATGCTGAGTATGTTGATTTGAATGGTAATCAAATTGGTATGTTGTTAGCTGATTATATTCTGGATTCTTATGGTACAATTCCAGCAAATGGCTTTATTGTTAACTCAATTGTATCTTCAGGAATTATTGAAAAAATGGCCACCAAGTATAATGTTAATCATAAAATTGTTTTAACTGGATTTAAATATATCGGTGAAATAATTGAGAAAAGTGATGAAGAATTTTTATTTGGATTTGAAGAGAGTTATGGTTATTTAAGAGGAACTTTCGTAAGAGATAAAGATGCAGTAATTGCTAGTATGTTAATCGTTGAAATGGCGGCATATTATATGGAACAAGGTATTAATCTTCTAGATAAATTAGATAGTATTTATCAAGAACTTGGATATTTTAAAGAAGAAATGATTGCTGTTCGTCATGAAGGAAAAAGTGGTGGCGAAAAGATTAAACGAGTTTTAGCTGAGCTTCGAAAGGGTTTAATTAAAGAGCTGAATGGTGAAAAAATAGTAAAAACAATTGATTGTTTGAAACCTGAAGAAACGGGCCTACCGAAATCAAATGTTTTAAAGTACTATTTTGAAGATGGTTCTTGGTATGCTGTACGACCATCTGGAACTGAGCCCAAAATTAAGTTTTATTTTTCGATAAAAGCTGAGACTAAAGCATTGGCCGATGAAAAACTAGAAGCCATAAAAACTGACTTTTTAGAGAAGATTCAAACAATTGAATAGATCAATTAGAATTCTTTAGCCATTTTGGCTAAAGAATTTTTCTTTAAGATATATTTGTGTTAGAATGATAGAGAATGAAGGAAGGTTAAAAATGAAAGACACAAATGTATTTAAAGAGCAGATAAAAATAAAAAAAGCATATGTTACAAATACTCGTTTAATGGGTGTTATTGGTATTATTATTTATTATGAGGCTTTCACTGATATATATCATCTAGATTTTGAGGAATATGGAATTGATGGTTTTAAGCGGGTTAAAAGTAATGATGCCATCCAAATAAACAAAGAAATTAGCAAAATCATCGGGGGTCTTGGGGGAAAACTAAAGAAAATCAATAATAATCAAGCGATTTACTTACTAAAAAAGGCCTGTAATGTAAGTATGGATTTTATTAATCTGTTTCCAAGGTTAGAAGAGTCTTATGAAGATCTTATAGATAAATCGATTGAGTTAAGGGCAAGAGATAAAAAGACTTTGTATAAAAGAATATGCGTTGACATAACATCGGATTATGAACTGATCAACTATTATATTATGAGAAAAGTTGGAAAAGATGAAATCTATAAAAATTTAGAGTTCAATGAAATAGATTTTGAGCTAACAGATAAACCCCAGACTTTGCTAAAAAACTCTATTGAAAGGATTTCTGAAAATGAGTTTCGAACAGAGACGTTAATAGATTATAGGAATCATTATTTACTGACTACTGTATCAATAGAGATTAAAGAAGGTAAGATTCTAAAGGCTAAAGTAATAGAAAATTTAGAGATTACTTCTACAGAAGCCGCTTTTATATTGAATAAAAAGGAGTACATAATCATATACTATTATCCTAATGAAGCTTTTGAAGAAAGGTTTTATAATGATCATTATAAATTAATGAAAAAAAATTATGCTCAAGGGAGTTTATATACTGAATACAATAAAAACAACAGTCATGTGGATTCTAAGACATATTTCTTAAATGACGATATGTATGGAATTTATTATTTCACTAATAAAAATCAGCTAGTAGTAGCTTCTTTTGAAGAGGATAATATTGACGAAATTATCCAACGGTTAAAAAAATATGATGACTTGAAACTCAATAATGAGTTTGTCGTTGATCAATCATTAATCTATAGTTTTATTACGAGTGAATATAACAATTTTTATGAATTTTTAAATCTAGAAAGTAGGGAATAGATGGTAGCCTTAAATCAAGTAATTGTATTATTTAGTTTGATCATTGTTGGGTATATAATAAGAAAATTGAAGATTGTTAATGATTCGATGAAAGAGGATATAAGTAGTTTGGTAGTAAATGTTACTTTACCTGCTTTTATTGTTTCCTCTATGACATCTAATTTTTCAAGAGAAATTCTGAGTAACAGTATAAAGTTAGTAGCTATTTCATTTTCTATGTACATTTTTGCAATAGTTCTTGGTTGGGTTTTCACAAAGATTGTCCCACTAGAGAAAAATGAAGCCAATATATATCGATACATTATTGCATTCTCTAATTGTGGTTTTATGGGATATCCTATAGTAAACGCAGTTCTAGGTAAACAAGGCGTTTTTTATGCAGCAATATTTAATTTGGGTTTTACGTCATTCGTTTGGACTTATGGTGTTTATCTTATTAGGATCAATCAAGAAAAAAATACTGACCACATGACAATTAAAGAAAAGTTTATTTCAGCTATTAATCCAGCTTTAGTAGCAGTGATCCTTGGGTTTACTTTTTTCCTAATTGGGATTAAGTTGCCTTATGTAATTGCTGAAACCCTATCTATGATTGGTAGTGTGACAACACCTTTATCTATGATGTTGATCGGTTTTATTTTATCTGAGATTCATTTAAAAGATATTGTTAGTGGCTGGAAAATCTATTTATTATCTATCATGCGTTTAGTTGTTATGCCTAGTCTAGTATATATAATCCTTTCTTATTTAAGCTTTGAAGGATATTTATTGCAGATTCCTGTTCTTATTGCAGCTATGCCAGCTGCTGCGAACACAGCTATTATTTCATCAAAGTACAATGGGAATTATCAATTGGCATCAAAGGGCATTTTTATAACAACTTTATTATCGATTCTTACAATACCAATAGTAATAAAATTAATATTATAAAAAAAGGCCATTATTACTTTTTAAAGTAAGATGGCCTTTTTGAATAGTTACTATTTAAGTTCCAGATTAAACTTTGCGAAGGATTTAAAGAAGTTGAACCGGAGTTCGAATGACTTACTTGAATCCAGATTGATAATGGGTAACCCTTCAATATAGTTTAACTTAAAGTTATTTGATTCAGTGATAATAAAAACATTTGAGTTGTTAATATTTTGGTGTTCCTTAATTAAACTTAAAAATAAATCTTTCTCTAAGCTATTTTTAAAGATTAATGGATCATTGAGATAAAGAATCAGATTTTGACTTTTGTCATTTTCTAATTTTTCTTTAAAAAATAACCACTGGTTTCCATTGTCATGATGTAATGTTTGACTGTTATTGTTTAGTGTTAATAATAATTTACTCTCGTCATTTAAAGAAGAGTAATTAGAATTTGAGTTCAAACTTAGTTTTGGATAGTTCTCTAAGAGGGCCTCATTATTTGTAATAATTTTAAAATTATCTGACTGAATATTGATATTAGTGTTAGTGATATATAGATTATCTAGCTTATAATTTGTATCCATAGTTTTCTCAAATACGTCTTTGTAATCAGTATTTTTATTCAGATTGATTTGAATGGGTACTTCCATTCTCAGATTGTCAAATAGAATTAGACCATCATTTGCATTAGAGTAATCTGTTTCTACAACATATACTCTTTGGATACTAATAGGCCCTTCAATATAACTTGGTATTTCAGTCTCAACTGTCTTCCAACCTTGCCAATCAATATTTCTAGCTAAAGTTAAATTATGGGCAACACCATTTTTGTCACTAACTTTTAATCTTAACCAATGGTTTTTACCAAGTGTACCAAAGACATCTAGTTTTATCTTGTCAGCATTTTTGGCGACAGGTATTTCCTCATCATAAATATAATATGAGGCTCTTGTTTCCGTTGGGTACTTCGTAAAATTATAGAATAGCCTACCTGACTTAGAGCCATCAATAGAGGTATTAAATAAATTGAATTTCCCACTTAGGTCTACAGGATAAACACCGTGCTTACCTTTAATTTCTTCAAAATCATCAAGAATTACTGAGTCGAAAGTATTCATATTTAAACTAATTTCTGTTTTTAAATCACCATATGAAACTGTAATAGTTCGATCTTGTAAATCTTCTCTTAATATGAACTGATTTTGGTTTATAGAAAAACTTGAGCTATCTAAATCAAAAGTTAACTGTTCTAAATCAATAGGGATTTTATAACCGTTACTTGTTATAACTTCTGCTTGTAACTCTATCGTTTCATCTTTGTCTAGTTTTAAATGGTATTGATTAAGTTTAATTTCAGCTAGTTTATCATGGACTTCTATTGTTTCACTTATTGTCAAGTCTTTATATTCTGCTTTGATGATACCTTTTCCTGTTTCCGTTGGATAAAAAATATTGTCGATAAATTCACCTTGTAAAGTAGATGAAAATTTTACTAATGACTCATCAATTGTAACAGGATTATAATATAAATCACTTCCTAATAAGGTCATAGAAATTGGTTGTCTTATAATAGTATGCTGTTGATCCAAAATAAGTTTTAACTTTTGAATATCTTGGGCTTCGTAATTTGATGCAATACCAATACCGTTATATACTCTTCGTTCAGTACCATCGGATAAGTAGTTAGTGGGTTGGTAAGAGATTTTTCCAAATTCTCTTTTGATAAGGGTACTTGAACCACCGCCATCTAAGTTAATAGCATAGTAAGAACCTAAATCAATCATAATTTCTGCTAACTCACTTTCTGTTACCCCAGGAACAAAAGTTTTTCGTCCTTCAACAGTTGTCAAAATTACTTTATTATAATCTGCTGTAAAGCCTATAGCGCTTCGGGGATGGTTACCGTTGATGGGTAAGCTGAATTCATTATTTAATTGGCCTTCATTTACTAATATTGAACCACCACCAATTAATGTATCTAAAACGCCAAGTATTTTAGGATCCTCAAAAATAAAAGAATCTCCAATAGATATACTATTAATATTAAAATTTGAGTCTCTAGGCACTGAAATAACATAACCGTCTTCTGGTATTTCAATTGGGCTTTTATCAATTCTAATGTCAACTACTTGATTATTACTTATAACGATTTCGGTTAACTCAACTGCAGTAGAATTTCCAATGGATGTTTTTCCATAAGTCCTATTAAATAAGACAATTTCATTTAAATTGGTAAAATTCTTATTCATATAACTAACTGGCACAATAGTATTTCCAATTTTAACATCAGGTTTAAAATTTTCAATGTGTCCAATAAATGGTTTATTAATTTTTGTAATGCCAAAAACATTAAAAGTTGAATCATCAATACCATTATAAATTAATTTTTTCTCGTCTACTAATGGACCGATAGCTGTTTTTTGATTGCTATTGAAAAAATCTCCATTAATTGCACCTAATATATTTTCTGTCATAGGAACTAATTCTGACATTTTCTTAGACTCTCTCAAATTTTCTTGATTATATAATGCTTTAATTTTAGTTGAATCATCACTTATATCTACTATTAAACTTTTGATTACAATCCATTTATTAGAGTTAAACTGAGTTTTTTCAACATAAGAAATAGATGGACTGATTGTTTCAATTGATGACTCTTCATGTATTATTGTAGCATAATTTGTAGATACTGTTAAAATCATCAAAAAAATTACTATTACTAAATATTTTGTTTTTAATTTCATTAAATCACCTCTGAGTTTATTATAACTGATGAATATTTCAAATGGGTTACAAATATATTAAAATAACAAAAAAGAATAAACGAACATTTTTTTAAAAAAAGGTTTAAATGTTCATAAAATCTGATATAATATATTCGAAGAGTTTAAAAATAAGGAGGATTTATGGATTTTTTTGAAAGAGTATTTAAATTAGAAGCGTTTGAAACAAATGTAAAAACTGAAATGCTTGCTGGCTTGACAACATTTATGACAATGGCTTATATTTTAGCAGTAAACCCAGGCATGTTGTCAGAAACAGGAATGGATATTGGTGCAGTATTCACTGCAACAGCTTTGGCTTCGTTTATTGGAACCATGGTAATGGCATTTCATGCAAATTTACCTTTTGCTTTGGCACCAGGTATGGGGCTTAATGCATTTTTTGTTTATACCGTTGTATTTCAGATGGGTTATTCTTGGCAGTTTGCTTTAACAGCTGTATTACTTGAAGGTATTATTTTTATTTTATTAACAATTTTCAATATTCGAGAAGCAATTATTAATAGTATTCCTGAAAATGTTAAAAAGGCTATTTCTGTAGGAATTGGATTATTTATTGCATTTATAGGTTTTACCAATGCAGGTATTATCATTCAGGGACAAGGTGTGCCTTTGATGTTAGGAGATTTAACAGCTCCCAATGCAATTGTCGCTATTGCAGGACTTTTATTAATGGCAGTTTTATTATCGAAAAATGTAAAAGGAGCATTATTCTTTGGTATCGTTGGTGCAACAATTCTATCGATTCCATTAGGCGTAACATCGATTCCAACATTAGATTCATTTACAGGTGTACCAAGTTTAGAACCAATTATGTTTCAGTTTAGATTTGATCAAATTCTAACGGTTGATATGGTAATTGTATTATTTACATTCTTATTTGTTGATATGTTTGATACTGTTGGTACATTGATTGGTGTATCTGAAAAAGCGGGTATGATTACAGAAGACGGAAAAATTCCTAATGTAAAACAAGCATTAATGGCAGATGCTGTTGGGACAACATGTGGTGCCATGTTAGGAACTTCGACTGTAACAACTTATGTTGAATCTGCTGCTGGTGTAGCTGAAGGTGGACGAACAGGTTTGACTGCCTTTACAACTGGGATCTTATTTTTCTTAGCTTTGTTCTTTGCACCTTTATTCTTAATGGTACCTGGCGCTGCAACAGCACCAGCATTAATAATTGTTGGACTATTTATGATGTCTCCAATTAAAAAAATTGATTTTACTGACTATACAGAAGCGGTTCCGGCTTTTTTGACAATAATTATTATGCCACTTGCATATGCAATATCTGAAGGAATAATTTTTGGAATTCTTTCTTATGTGTTGTTAAAAATATTTAGTGGTCGTCAAGATGAAGTACCAAAATTATCTTATTTGCTTGCTTTACTATTTATAATTAAAATAATTTTCGTGTAAAAGTAAAAAAATAAAAAACTGACTATCTTAGTAGATGGTCAGTTTTTTGTTTAAGTAAAAAATTGAGTAAAAGTTGTTAAGAAAGCGTAATTGTTATATAATCTAAGTATGAAAAAACAATCAATTGAGGTGTTATATGGATATCTATATGGCCAGGCAACCAATCTTAGATTTAAAATTGAATATTTATGGTTATGAATTACTTTATCGGAGCCATCATCTAATCATGGATGAAAATGATGGAGATGTAGCGACTTTAAATGTAATAAATAATACATTTATGACAATTGGTTTTGAAGAAGTAATTGATCAAGGATTAGCTTTTCTTAACTTTACATCGGATTTAATAAAACAAGATGTACCTTTAGTCTTTAACAAGGAAGCTATTGTTATTGAAATATTAGAGGATGTTGAACCTGAGGACTCTTTAATGAAAAAAATAATTGAGTTAAGGGAGAAAGGTTATGTTTTTGCTGTTGACGATTACGATAGTAATTATCACTATGATGAGTTTCTAGATTTTGTAGATATTGTTAAAGTGGATTTCAAAAAAACAAATAAATACGAACGAGAAGATATTACACGTAAATTGAAAAGGCGAAGTTTAACTCTATTAGCAGAGAAAATAGAAAACAATGATGAATTTCTTGAGGCTAAAAGATTGGGGTATGATCTATTTCAAGGATTCTTTTTTCAAAAACCCCAGATTTTAAAAAATAGAGAAATTAAAGCTTTAAATACGAATCATATTGAAGCAATTAATGAGTTATCAAAGCCAGAGCCAGATTATAAAGCGTTAACAGAGATTATTAAGCGGGATGTCGCAATGACGTATAAATTTATGAAACTTGTTAATTCAGTGGCTTTTTATTCCCGGTCCAAAATAGAGTCGATTAATGATGCTTTGGTACGATTAGGTTTTAGAGAAATAAATAAATATGTTTTTCTACTAATGTTTAAGCATTTAGCTGTTGGGAGCCCTGATGTACTTATTAATAATGCATTAATTAGAGCTAAGTTCAGCGAAGGGTTAGCCAAGAAAAGTCGATTTAGAAAAAAATGTGATGATTTCTTTCTATTAGGGATGTTTAGCATGATTGATGTAATTTTATCAGTTCCGAAGGAAGAGGCTTTAAGGGAAATTCCTATTTCAATAGAACTTAGAAGTGCATTAACAGGTTTGGTTGAGAATGAGTATTCAGAAATGATGGGATTAATTATAAACCATGAAAGAGGTAATTTTGAAGCTTTAGATAATTATCTAGGTGGTCTTGATATTAGTGTTGAGACTATGAATAATGAGTATTTTAATGCCATTCAATGGAACTCAGAAATTAATAAAGAGATTAATTAAAAAAAAATTTTTGATATCAATTATAGAATGTGGTATAGTTAAAATAACAATTGAATAAGTTAATAACTAGGGGTGCCTTAAATGGCTGAGATGAGACCCTTTAACCTGAACTAGATAATGCTAGCGTAGGAAAGTGTATGAGAATTTTAGGATATATACTTTTGTATATGTCCTTTTTTTATTGAGGGAGATGATTTTATGAGAGATGATAATTTAAGAATGATTGTAGAGGCAGGAATACTCATAGCTTTAGGGTATATTTTAAGTATGATTAAAATATGGCAAGCCCCTATGGGTGGATCAGTAACAGCTGGTAGCATGATTCCCATTATGTTATTTGCCTTACGCTGGGGCCATAAGAAAGGTATTATGATTGCAGTTGTTTATGGTGGGGTTCAATTTATGCTAGGACCTAAATGGTCTTACCACCCGGTATCTATAATATTTGATTATTTTGTTGCCTTCGGTGCTTTAGGGATTGTAGGTATGTTTAGAAAAAATCATAAACAAATGATACTAGGTGTATTTTTAGCAATTTTTGTTCGTTATGTTGCCCATGTAATTTCAGGTGTTGTCGTGTTTGCTAGTTATGCTCCAGAAACTATGTCGCCGACAATCTATTCGTTAGTTTATAATTCTCAGTATTTGATACCAGAGTTTATAGTATCTGCAGTAGTATTTGTATTATTATATAAACCTTTAAAGCAAAATAAATTGCTAAATTAAAAAATATAAAAATCTCTTTTGTCAAAGCATTGTATTATGGTAAAATAATGCTTGTGAAAGAGAGGTGAGAACATGGGAGAAATAAAAACAAATTATATTGTTAAAACAGCTATTATTGCAGCAACCTATGCAGTATTAACGATGTTATTGGCACCAATTAGTTATGGTCCAATTCAATTTAGGGTATCAGAGATTATGGTTTTGTTAGTCTTCATTGATAAGCGATACTTTACTGGCATTGCTTTAGGAACTTTTCTAGCAGGATTATTTTCGCCTTATGGAATGTTGGATGCAGTTGTAGGAACAATTGCTACAATCGTAGCCCTTGGTGGAATTATTGCGATAAGAAGCGCATTAGGAGATAACTTAAAATCACTGATTATTGCAAGTCTAGCACCAACAATAGCCAATGGTATGATCATTGGTTGGTTAATCAGTTATTCAGTAGGCATTCCATTTTTAATGCCAGCATTACAAGTAGCTTTAGGTGAGTTTGTTGTGGTATCAATCGTTGGAGTAACACTCATACGGTGGGTGCAGAAGAATGAAATGATTTTATCTTTATTAAAAATTCATGAATAATAAAAAATGGAGTTGGTGGCAGGAACTTCATTTTTTATTATTTATAATAATTGTTGACAATTGGTTGTTTATTTGATACTTTTATAAAAAATAAATATTATGTAAACTTATATAATTTTAATGATATGGATTAAAAGTTTCTAAGGAGTGCCGTAAATACTTCACTATAAGTTATATGTCGTCGTGCATCTAACTTTTTTGATAAAGTTAGATTTTTTTGTTTATAGATATGGAGGTCAGTTAATGGATAAAGTAATAAAAAAAGGTATTACATTTGATGATGTTTTATTAGTACCACGTAAATCTAGCGTTTTACCAAATAATGTTAATATTAAAACTAGGCTAACACAAAAAATAAAATTAAATATTCCTATTATTTCTGCAGGAATGGATACAGTAACAGAGGCTGGATT
>DATFJG010000038.1:0-43019 GCA_035269305.1 Clostridia bacterium | reverse complement strand
TCAGAAACAGTTTCCATATGTTCAATAGAATCATCACTGATTAATGTATAATCTTTGCTCATAATGTTTACAACTATTTTATTCTTGTCAGTCATATTAACTCCTTTTAACTATTTACTATATTTTATACAAAAATAGTGGAAAATTCAAGTAAAGAAGAAACAAATATCCTAAAGTAATAAATGAGCTGTTATAATACCTAGTAAAGCGCCAGCAAAGACTTCTTTTGGGGTGTGACCGACGAACTCTTTTAGTTTTGCTTCTTGAATCTTTTTATGTTGGTATAGATTCTTTATGATTCGATTCAATATAATTGCCTGCTTACCAACAGAACGCCTAACACCAGAAGCATCATACATGACTATTACACTAAAAACTAAAGCTAAGACATAAATATCACTACCCCAACCATATTTGATCCCAATACCTGTTGAAATGCCCATTACTAAAGACGAATGAGAACTAGGCATGCCACCAGAACCTACTATACGAGTTAAATCTAATTCTCTATGTTGAATGTAATGAGTGACTATTTTTAACAGCTGGGCAATCAACCAGGCAATAAAGCCTGCTAAAAAGATTTGATTATGAAAAACTTTGTCTAAATAATTCATTAAGCTTTCACCTGATAAACCCTTCCTTCATAAGGTTGCATGATTTCTTCAACTTTACCATAATTTGATAAGATTAATTCTTTATTAAGTAGCTCAATTTTTTTGCTCAACTTCACATTACTTTCTGAAAAATTGGTAATAATTAAAAAAGTGTTTTTTTCATCTTTTCTATAATAAGAATATAACTTTTTATTCTCATAATCAATATCTTTATAAGAACCATAGACAAATGTTTTATTTGCTTTTCTTAAATTAATAAGTTTTCTATAAAAACCTAAAATAGAGTCTCTATCTTGCTTTTGGTTTTCAACATTTATTCTTTTATAATTTGAGTTCACTCTGATCCAAGGAGTATTTTTACTAAAACCTGAATATTTCTCGTCAGACCATTGCATTGGTGTACGAGAGTTATCTCTTGATGTTAAATGTAAACCTTTTAAAAATTTTTCTTTACTTAAATTGCCTTCAATAACTTGCTCCTGATACCCTGTCTCTACTGAAATATCTCGATAATCATCTAAAGTAAAATCTTTAGGATTGGTCATCCCTATTTCATCACCATAATATATAAATGGTGTACCTCGCTGAGTCAATTGAAGTAACGCTAGCATAGTAGCAGATGCATAATGATATATTGTATCATTTCCTAATCTAGAAACTGTTCGTGTCGTGTCATGGTTTGAATAAAATACTGGAAACCATCCACTTTTCTCTGGCATATTTTGCCAACCACTCATCTTTTCCTTTAAATCTTCAATTAGATCAATAGAAACTTTTTCCCATGGTTTTTTACCAATACCTATAGAATGGTAATCAAAGTGAAAGGTCATATCCAATTCTTTTCTCCTTGGAGCAGTATATAAATATGCATTTTCATAACTTATGCCACCTGTTTCACCAATTAAAACAATTTCTTTTTTACTAGAATCAAAAGCTTTAACTTTTAACTCTTTAATATATTCATGAACATTTGGTAAATTTTGTACATGTTTTATAAAATCACCATATTTACCATCTGATGACACTTTGCCATCGGGAAACGCTGTATTCTTAGCTAAGTGATTAATAGCATCGATTCTAAAGCCATCTACATTATGATCAATCCAAAACTTTATCATTTCATAAATCGACTCACGAAGCTTTTCATTTTCCCAATTTAAATCTGGTTGTTCTTTAGCAAAAATATGCAAGTAATATGCATTAGTAGTTTCATCAAACTGCCATGCACTGCCACCAAAAAAGGATCCCCAATTATTGGGTGGTTGATTACCCTTATTTTTTTTCCATATATAATAATCTCTATAAGGGTTGTCTTCACTTTTTCTGCTTTCAATAAACCAAGGATGTTCATGGGATGTATGGTTTATCACTAAATCCATAATCAACTTCATATCTCTTTTATGAACTTCTTCTAGAAGTTTCTCGAAGATTTTAAAACTTCCAAACTCTTCCATAATCGCTCTAAAATCAGAAATGTCATAACCATTATCATAATTTGGTGATTGATTTATTGGGTTTAAATATATCGCATCGACACCTAACCATTTTAGATAGTCCAATTCATTAATTATACCTTGTAAATCACCAATACCATCGCCATTACTATCTTTAAAACTTCTCACATATATTTGATATACTATTGCTTCTTTCCACCAATTTCTTGTCATAGAACCCCTTAATTTTCTTGTATAAAATCAATAATTTCTTCCATTTTTGTTCCCCTTGAACCTTTAAGTAAAATGATTGCATCATCTGTTAAATGTTTCTTTAGATTATTTTTTAATTGCCATTTATTAGGGTAATAAAAAATATCATTGAAATCATTCTCTTTTGCTTCATTGTATGCATTATGCATTAGGTTCCCAATGAAGATGACCTCATCAATGTCTTTTTCACGAATAAAGCGTCCAATTCTTTCATGGGTACTTACAGCTAAAAAGCCTAATTCTAAAACATCACCTAAAAAAGCAATACGTTTTTTATGAGTATTTGTTTCTTCTAAAGTATTAATCGCTGATTTAATAGATTCTATACTTGCATTGTATGCATCATTAATAATTGTCATTTCATCTATATGCATTAACTCCATACGTTGATCAGAACTTGAAAAACTTTTAATACCACTAATAATATTATCTTTTGATACTTCTAATATTTCTCCTAATAAAATGCTAGGCATAACTGAATAACCTAGATGCTCTCCTATTGCTTCAGTTTCAATACTATAACTCTCTTTCTTAGTCTGTATGTTAATTTTCGTTCCATAGATCCCCTTAGATTCAAAACCAACGACTTGACCATCTAATCCTTTTTCATAGCCATAAGTTTTTTGATTATAAGGTAACTTATTGATCTTTTCGTTTATCACAGAATCATCACCGTTAATAATCGCTGTACAATCATTTTTACAGTAATCAAAAATTTCAAACTTTGCTTTTGCAATATCATCTAATGAATTAAAATTACCCACATGAGACATACCAATATTTGTTAAAACCACATAATTTGGCTGGACCATGCGACTAAGTTCATGCATCTCACCAAAATGATCCATACCCAGTTCAATGACTAATACTTCATGTTTCTGATTTAGTTCTAAGATTGTTTTGGCAACACCTATTTCATTATTAAAATTTTTATAAGTTGTATGAATATTGTATTTTCTTTTAAGTACTTCGCTAATTATTTCTTTTGTTGTTGTTTTACCAACACTACCAGTGATACCAATTGTAATCGGATTAATTTTTTCTTTATAGTATCTAGCAATTTTCTTATAAGCTTCTTTTGTATTCTCTACAATAAAACATGGATAATCTACTGCTTTTTCAGTTAAGGCAAATATTGCCCCCTTTTCAAAAGCACTTACAATAAAATCATGCCCATCAAAATTATCCCCTACTAAAGGAATAAAAAGAGACCCTTCTTTTAACTGACGCGTATCTGTACTAATATCAAGAAATTCTATGTTTTCCTCACTAACATTTACTACAGAACCTTCTAAAATATTTTTTAATTCATTTAAAGATAGTTTCATTTTCGCCTCCATAAAATCTATACACATACCACATTATACCATAATTTCCTCATACTTTAAGAGCAAAAAAAAATAGTTAGTCAAGCCAACTATTTTTCATTCATGTTTTTAATTAATAGAATCATATAAAATCTAATGGCATCATCAAACTTTTTCAGATCAAAACCTGAAATCTCTTTAATTTTATTGATTCTGTAGATTAATGTATTTCGATGAACAAAAATTTTCTCTGAAGTTTCAGTGATATTTAAGTCATTCTTAAAAAAACTTTCCGCTGTAAATATCAGATCCTTGTTTTTAAATATTTCATCATATTTTTTTAAATTTTCCTTATTGAATTTTACTAATATCTCCTTTGGTAAGTTATCAACTATTAAAGGAATTAGAAAATCTTCATAATAATAAACATCTTTTTGGATATTAAATCGATCTGCTAACCTTAATATATTATTAATGTCATCAACTGAATCGCTAATATCAATTAAATCTAAGACCTTACTCCCAATAGCAATTGTTACTTTCAAAGCCAGCTCAGTAGTTAGTTCAGAAAATATATTATTAGTATACTCAATAATTTCATCATCTATACGATCAGTAATAATAATTATTGTCTCTGAATCTAATAAAACACTTTGGTCAAAGACAAAAATGTTGTCAATAATTATTTGAGCATTTTTTAAATCATCCTTATCAACTTTGAAAGCAATTGCTCTTAAGTTAGTTAAATCCTTTGTTACAAAATCATACTTTAACTCTTCGAATTCTTCTCTTTTAATAGTTCCTAAAAGGAGTTCCCGATAAAAATCAATTTTCGTCATTTCTTGTTTCTTTTCATCAAATAGAAGCTTAATTAAATTTAATGTTTCTTTATTATTTTTTATACCAATTAAAAACTGAGGAGAGTTATACTGTTTTATAAAAATAAAATCGTAATCTCCTTTTGAAAACATCTCTTTACTTGACTCATAAACAGGCACTACAATTTGATTGCCATGATTTTTAACTTGGTTACTATCAATAATAAAACCTTCTAGGTCAACAAGGACTAAGTCCTCGTTGACAGAAGGTACTATTTTAGAAAAAATATTTTTCACTTGAGATAATCTCATATAATCTCCTATTCGCAAATATTTATTTCAGTTTCCTTATCAAATAAGTGTACTTTTTCAGCTCTAAAACTAAACTCAATACCCTGACCCACTTGAACATTGATGTCTGGATCTACTCGTAGGACAACTTCTTTACCTTCCATTGTCACATATACATATGTTTCAGAACCTAATAACTCAGTAACTTCTACAGTTGCAGAGGTACCATCTTCAACTAAGAAACCATGCTCTGGTCTTGCGCCTAATATTACTTCTTTTCCAATATAACCTTTTTCTTTTACTTTTTTAGCCTTCTCTGGATTTAATTCTAACATACTGTCATATATTTTTGCATAAATTTTTCCATTTTCTTCAATAATTTCTGAATCAATCATGTTCATTTGAGGTGAACCAATAAACTCAGCTACGAACTTATTTGAAGGACTATCATAAATTGTTTGCGGATCATCTACTTGCTGAATGTCGCCGTCATACATAATACAAATTCGAGTCCCCATGGTCATGGCTTCCGTTTGGTCATGTGTTACATAAACAAAAGTCGTATCTAACTCTTTATGAAGTTTACTTAATTCCGCTCTCATCTCTACTCTTAACTTAGCATCTAAGTTACTTAATGGCTCATCCATTAAGAATACTTTAGGATTTCTTACAATTGCTCTACCTAAAGCAACACGTTGTCTTTGACCACCTGATAACTGTTTTGGTTTACGGTCTAATAAAGGAGAAATGCCTAAAATAGCTGCTGCATTTTCTACTCTTTCTTTGATTTCGTCTTTTGGGAACTTTCTCAACTTTAATCCAAAAGCCATATTATCAAACACTGTCATATGTGGATATAATGCATAATTTTGGAATACCATTGCTATGTCTCGATCTTTTGGTGCCACATCGTTTACTAATTTCTCGCCAATGTACATTTCACCATCTGTAATTTCTTCTAATCCAGCAATCATTCTTAAAGTAGTTGTTTTTGCACAACCAGATGGCCCAACTAAAACCATAAATTCTTTATCTTCAATTTCTAAATTGATATTCTCAATTGCCTGGAAACCATTCGGATATACCTTTTTGATGTTCTTTAATTCTACATTTGCCATTTTATTACCTCCATATTTTTTATTATAGATAAATTATATAACAAATTTATTTTTTTTTTAGTGTTAATAAATACAAAAAAATCAATTTTAATTATAGAATCTAACAATGAATCTTTTAATGGCCAATAAAATAACACTTACTACAAGGAGTATATTCATTTTTTATAGCTTCTCTCAGTATAATTTCATTCTTGCTATGCTTCAAATAGAAACACCCATCTTTATGATATTTATTGCCAGTGTTTGTTATATATACCTTATGATCATCTAAAGTTCTTATTGATAAATCCTTATGTAAAAAGGAACGAAAGGTTATTTCCTTATTTACTTTTATTGGTTTACCTATTAAAGCGAAAGAATAATTCAGTTGAATAATCCCCTCATTTTTATGATAATCATAATCGACTTCTAGATCTGAATTTAATAATTTTTCATAAGTATTATATTTAATGTCTTCTTTCAGCTGCTTTTTCATACTGTTAATCATTAGAGTCTTGGATATATTTGATTGGTATAGTGTATAATTTGTACCTTTTAAGCTACTGGTTTCAACAGCAGTTTTATACAACCCTTGGTTAACTACTTCATTAATAAAAAGAGCATTCATAATACTTAAAATAAATGCAAATATAATAATGATAACAAAAATCCCTATACTGGCTTCAATACTTAAACTTCCCCTATTATTCATATATATACCCTTCAGTAATCGAAGTCATTATTTCTTTTTCTGTACCAGTAATTTTATTAGTAAATATAAATCTAGCATCTATCTTGTGTTTTAAAACCAAAGAATCGATGGGAAACTGCGTATTAATAACATCTAATATTCTATCTAATTTTACTTGTTCATCCATTCTATAAAGGAAAACTCTTAAGTAATCATGATAATACATCATTCCCTCTCGGTTAATACTCTGATAATTAATAGAGGCGCCGTCTAATATAATGCCAAGATCTAATACAAAATCTTTTTCTGAGATTTTCAACAAAGCCGTGCCATTACCATTATATATTTTGTAAAGGTCAATAGATGATTCGGCAGTAGTCCACAAACCTGTTAAACCAGCAGCGGCAAAAACGCCAATTGCAGGGGCTTTTGCAGTATTAAAAATAAACTCTCGTTTCTTATGATCAATAAAAAGATGTGATAAATTCATAGCTTCTCTAATGAGAAACACATCTTTACTAACAGCTGCTATGTTTTTAATAGAATCTTGATAACCTTTTATAATATACTCTACCTCCCCATTAGATTTACTTACGCGGGCTTCCTTTAAATAAAAATTGAAATCTCTGTAGTCTGATTTTATAATCGATTTGAATGTTCCTAATATATACTCATTCAAAAGCAATTGTTCATCAAAAGCAATCTCAATATTTCCTTCTTCCCTTTCTGAAAGGTAGTCTTCAATAGTACCGTACCCGAAAACTTCTTTTGCCCCTTTGATGCCATCCTTTAACTGGCCAAGTCTTTCTTTAATTGAAATTCCTTTTTCATAATCATTAATTAAAGACTTAAGGGCCTTAATATTGAGATCGGATTCTTCCTCTAATAACGATATTTCATTTCTTAACTTCTCAATTCTAACACTCTTTTCTTGATCAAGTAGGCTTTCATCTAATCGAATACTATTGATCTGTTTCTTATTGATTTCGATTGATTTTTTTAGACCAATAATTTCTTTCATTTTTTTATATTCCAAAGTGATTTTAACATAGGAATTTTCGTACGCATTTTTTAATCCATCTATACCCTCTTGTAAATCTTCTATAGCTTCATCAATTTCTATATTCTTAATTGTATGAATACTTTTTTCATACAATTCTATTACTTCTAAATAACTATGGGCATTTCTTTCCAATGATTCTAATGTATCCTTACCTGATTTAAGATTTCTATGTATTTTCTTTAACGCATCATAACCTTTATTTCCTTCTAATTTTTTTTGAATTTCTCTAGTTTTTTCTATGTATAAATTGCTTTTTCCAATTCTAGTAAAAATATCTTTTGCAAGGTTTAATGAAATTTTATTTTTAGAAAAATATGTTATCTGATCTAATAAAATTCTGTAATAGTTCATACCTTTTGTCTCATAATTTACAGTTATTTTTTTAACCTTATACAAATTTACAGGTGAAGAAAAATTATTGAATGTTTTCATAAGATCTTCTGCAATAGAACTTTCGTCAGTTCTTTGATAAGCTAAGATACCGTAATGGTCATAAATCTCATCTTCATACTTAGCAAGAATGTTTCTACTTACAAGACTTGCACTACGATTAACATCTGTTTCGAGTAAAGCTATTGAATAGTACTGAAATAAAATTAAAAAGCTTGCTAATACAGCTGATGTTATAATTACCAAAAATATAGATATTGCCCCTTTTTTATTCATCTAACCACGCCTTACCGTAGTTTATGGTATTCTGAAATAAAAGTCCCTTTAAAAAATCATCATCAACTTTTCTTTGGTAGATACTAGAACGCTTATTAAGATAAACATTATTAACAGTAATGCGCTTTAAGTTTCTATCATCTATTGTGTATCCTTTTTCTATTGTTTCTTGATTTAATCTTGTTTCATAATACCCTTTGTAAAATGACATAAAAAGTATAGACGTAAAAAATACAACAATTATTAAAACAAAAGGTACAATTATTGAAGCTTCTAAAGTATAATAACCTTTTTCATTTTTCACTTTTCACCACTTTCTAAACGACTTTATTAAAACACATTTTAAATAATCATACCCTTTTGCTTAATATATTACAAGAATTTAATATTAAAACAGACCCAACGAATGGGCCTATTCAATATTAATTATAATCAATCATTATTTCTTCACTTTCTTCAAAAAGATGTGGCACTAATTTTCTCATTTTCTCCCGATCCCAGAAAGGTAAGTTTTCCTGAGTTTTCAAGTATTTCATTGGAATGGGATGTGTACCTAAGACGACTGGTACATTATATTTCTCTTCAATAAAAAGTTTAAAATCTAGTAACCTAGGACAAGGAGGATACCCTACAACCATTCCAGTTGCTAAATGAATAGCATTAGCGCCATTTTTTATCATTTCTTCAGGAACATACTCAATATTTCCACCTGGACAGCCGCCACAATAAGAATATCCAACAAGCTCTAATGTCTCATCTTCGGGATAAACCGAAAAGCCACCGACTTTCTCTTTTAATGACCTTAAGCATTTACCACCACCACAGGTTTGATACCTTCCACATATAATAATACCAACTTTTTTCATTTATGCCTCCTTCATCTAAATAAACAACATATGTTATTTATACCTTTATTAATGAAGATTAATCATTTATTCAAAAAAAAAGAATAATCATAAGATTATTCTCTATCATCTGGTTCATTATAATCATGGTCTGCAGGATTGAATTGACCGAAGAATATCAAAAAAACTGAAGAACCAATTAAAAGTGTGCCTAAAAACAATTTTATATTTATACTCACAGGCAATTGATTTAATAATACTAAAAATAGGACAGAAAATATTAATATTTTTATGCCTAATTTTCTAAAATCATACCGCATTTTGAATCTCCTCTAATCCTTCGCTAATATAAGACTTTAACCAAATAAGAACATCAATATTCGTTATACTTACGTCACCTAGGCGTTTTCTAATATCTTTAGTATTTAATGTAAACTTTTCTCCATCAATTTCATGGGTATAAAGCAAGTCTATACCATCGTCACCATTTATAATGGTGATAATCGTATCAGCCATATTTCCTAAAGGTACACGGTCAATATGACTGTGTTTAAACTTTGCAACTAATTCAGTACCAACACCTAATTCAGATATTATATCAAAACTGCCATCACAAGCTTCAGCATTAGCTTTAAACATAGGGACACCCAGACCAACTTTTCGTGTTGTTCTAGTGGTATAAAAAGGATCAACTACATTCTTTACTGTTTCAGAATCCATTCCCTTACCGTCATCTTTTATTTTTATAATTAACTCATCTTTTTTAGTGTCTTCAATAATAGCAATTCTTATATGATCTGCACCAGCAACAATAGAATTCCGTGCAATATCCAAAATATGAAGTGATAACTCTTTCATATAACTTCCTTTCTTCAATTTATCTATAAAACAGTCAATAGTCAATTCTTCTAGCTCTAAAGAATATAGCGGTTCATTAATCATGCCAAGATTATGAGCATCTGAATTTCTTAGTATAAAGTACTTATTTTTAAGTTGATCATCTGACAAATATTTTTTAGCCGAATCTCTTTTGGATACTTCAATATATCTAAAACTATACTCATCTGGAATAAAGCCAAGATTGGTAATTATACTGGCATATTCACGATCAATATGTGCTGGAAATACAACACCATTATATAAATTTACCAAAGAGATTAATTCTCTAATTGACAATTGAACAGAAACAATCAAAAGATTTTCTATAGAATCAACAACTTCATCCTTTGCATTAACAACAAACTGTTGCCCAAATTTTTCTGGTTTGTTTTTAACTTTCACAAGTTTTTCTTTTAAAATTTTATCAACTGCCAAGGCATCATTTATATTTCTAAATAAACAAACCATATGCACTTCTTCTACAGTTTGTACTTCAACACCTGGTATTACAATAATATCTTTATCTTTAGCAATTGCCATTGCAACTTCACAATTTTTTAATGTATTATGATCTGTAATAGCTATAATATCTAGTTCTTTTAATAGTGACATATTCACTATATTGTTTGGTGTCATATCATTATCGCTACACGGTGATAAACAAGAATGAATATGGACATCATAAAAAGCTTTCATTTAATGCCTTCTTTAATAAACAACTCATATATATCATAAGGTTTCATATTTGATTTTAAAATATTAATATCTTCTTCAGTCGCTTTTTCAATAACTGACTGATCAATTGTTACGCCAATAGGTAATATTATACAAGAAAATTCTATTAAAGACGCTACAGCTAAGATATTTTGGTGTGTTTGTACTGTAATCCAAGCATTGCCTTCTTCACCATTTGCCATAACCCAACTTAGTAGATCACAACTATAAATACCTTTAATTTCTACATCAGTATTAGTATCTGTTAATAACTCGAAATCATAATTATTTATCAACTTCTGTACTTTCATCAGCTGCCTCCTTTTGTGTTTGCAATACAACACATTTTTTTATACTTGTTTTACCAAGAACAATATCTTCTGCAAAAGCATGACATGTAGGCGATCCACAAGCCCCACAATTGATTTGAGGTAATTTCTGAAATATTTTCTCGATTTTCCCCATTTTTTCTAAAGCTTTTTTAAAATCGTTATCTAGCTTCATGACATCCGAAGCTACAATCTCTCGATCCCATTCAATCACATCTTTTGGATAATGATTTAGATTTATGTTATTCGTCTTCTTTTGACAAATTTGAGTTAATTTCCGAATATTATTTTGTGCAATAAAAGGATTTTCAACATTTAGTGGACCACCTACACATCCAGTAATACATGCATATCCTTCAAAAAAATCTATATTTCCTAATTTGCCTATCTCTATTTCGTCTAAAACTTTTATGACTTCATTAATACCGTCAACAGCAATATAGTTGTCTATGCCCATTGAAAAACTTTGTCCACCAACACGTCCCCAATTGAAGCCTTTAGCAGAAGAGGACAATAAATAACGATCCACCTCAATCTCTTCATACAATTTGAAAATTCTAGAATATAATTTCTCAATAGATAAACAACCATCAATATAAGAACGGTCTAATCCTAATGGTTTTTTAGTACTTGTTATTTTAGCTGGACATTGAGAAATATAGAAAATTCCAATGGCTTCAGGTGGTAAGCCAGTTTTTTCAATTGCCTTCTTTTTAGCTAACCTTGCAGCTACTTCCATTGGCGATTCAATTCTAACAATATTATCTATTAAGCCCGGATATTTGATTTGTATCAGCCGTGTAATTGCAGGACAGTAAGTCGAAATATGTAACTTGTTTGGATTGCTTTCAATCTCACGTTTTTGAAAGGCACTAATCACTTCAGCAGCATAACCAACATCAAAGACATCATCAAAACCCAAATGAATAAATGTATTTAATACTTTGTTTAAATCAAAACCAATTGGAAACTGACCATATAGTGAAATTGCTGGTAAAGCTATTGTGTATTCATAATCATTTATCTTTTCTAATTTATCTGATAACGCGCCCTTTGCATGAAACGGACATACTTTTAAACACTCCCCACAGTCGATGCATCTTTCATCAATAATTTTTGCTTTGCCATTAATTACTCTTATTGCTTCTGTGGGACATCCATCTAAACAATGGGTACATCCATTACAATAGTCAGGTTCTAATGTAACAGAATGCCAATATTTTCCCATAGGTTCCTCCCTGTTCTTCTAAAAAAACTTCATGTTTAATTCTGTGTATTCTCCATACACAGACTCAATGGTAAATTCATCACTACACCTTTTCATGTTAGGTAATCCCATACCTGCACCAAAGCCAAGTTCTCTAACTTTATCACTTGCAGTTGAGTAACCTTTCTTCATTGCTAACTCTGTATCCTTTATTCCAGGACCCTTATCTCTCACCTTAATATTGATTTCATCTTCAACAACTATTACTTCGATATATCCACCTAAAGAATGAATGGCAACGTTTACCTCAGCTTCATAAGCAGCTATTGCCACGCGCCGTATTCGACTATTATCAATATTCAATTGACGCAATATTCTTTTAATTTTGCTTGAAGCTTCACCAATTTTGGTAAAATCATTCATTGCAACTTCATAACGCATAATTATTCGATCATCATCTGTTATTAAATTATTCATGATATATTTTTAACGCTCCTAACCCATTGTTATATAAAATTCCTGATGTTTCAAATAATGTGAACTTTGTTCTAAGCAAAGTAATATCCTTCATTTCAGCCATTTTTATTACATCATCAGCCGGTATTTTACCCCGCACAAAGATTATTGCTTTTAAGTCCAACATTTCAGCAGTTCTAATCACTTGGTTATTAATTAATCCTGTTATTAACACAGTATCTTCTTCAACAAAGGCGAGTACATCACTCATTAAATCCGAAGAAAATGCTGTATTCATTGATCGATTAATATCTCCTATTAATAATTCACCATCTATTAAACCTAATACTTTTTCCAGTTCCATAAAAGCCTCCATAATATTGTTAGTTATATATTTAACAATATTATAACACAAATTTAAAGTCATATCTACTGTGATTCTTTGTAATATCTAGTATTTTAATTATATCATGAAATAATTCATCATGTAATACTTAATAAAAGATAACAAGTTTTTAATGGATTCCGAAAATTCTAACTAAAAATAGGACTTAAACTACCTTCGCCTTTTTTTTAATTGCTCTTCGTGAATAAAGACACTTTCCAAAAATCCCTTATTTAAATGCTGTTGAATAATATTACACTTTGCAAGAAATAAGTAATATATAGGCTCTAGACACCCTGATAAAGACTCATAGTTCCCTTGACCCTTAGAAATAATTATATCACTTGAATAAAAAATGTCATTAAAGTCATCTGAGACTTCTAACAAATCAGTTCCTGGAATGTTCACACCACTATCAATAATTCTTACGTCTTGGTCTAAACCAACTTGTTTTGCATCTTTTCGTGTAATATCATTTAAAATCGTCCCACCACGTACAGCAAATATTATTTCTAACTTAGGAAATGCTTTTTTTAGTTGATTAATTAATAGATGATCAAATACAATTTCACCAGAATTATCCCCAATATATAGCAGTCTTTCAGAGTTTCTTAAATCCTCAAGAAGTCTATTAAATATTTCTCTATCAAGTGGTTCATTTTGAGCTTTTTCAATGACATCATCCACTAGCTTAAAATCAATTGATTCAAAAGCGCCTAAATCAATAATATTGCCGGCAATTGAAAATTGAAGCGCTTTTTTTAATGAATCGTTACTTTTATCTATTATTTCTTCGAAAACAGGTTTTAATCTTAATATTCTTTCATTAAATTTTTCTTTAATGCATTCATAGTCCTTATTGACTTGATCAATAACTTTTAAAGCATTCATGGCTCTCATTGTTAAAACAGGAGATGTACGACTGAAATCTGCCTCTTGAATTATACTTAAAACATCATGCATGTAATCATACTTCTCTACTTTCGTCCCTAAATACTTATTAGCTAATTGGTCTGCTCGGTTTATAATACATGGTATACAATCAATATACGAATCAATAATCATAGAATCCACCCTTTCTTTTGTATCATTGATTATAACACCGATTAGTATTCTAGAACAAGTATTTAAATGAATCTAAAGTCTAACCTTAAAAATTAGTTTATAACTATAATTTCTAGAGTTGATTAATTTATTTGTAAAGTAACAAAAATATGCCAATTCTACTGTTATATTTGAAACATGAAAGTATATAAAATTTTGACAGATAACAAAATTTATGTAAGAATGTTAATAGAAAAGTATTTTTTTGCTAGTAAGTGAATTAAAAAATATATTATTCACAATGTTTAATCAAATAAAATATTGGAGGCATTATGAAACATATAAAGAATTATAAAATAATACTTGGTATTACATTTATTTTCATTTTTATTAACCTTTATGTAGTACTTTATCAAGGCAATATTAAGTTACCAAATAAAAATTGGTCAAAAGAAATTGCTATTGAATCTCTAAAATTACCTGATCAATACCGAAATATCGATAATGACGATATGGAACTTATCAAATTCAATGAATACTATTATCTCATTTATTTTTCAGAAAATACACTTACTTTAAATCAGTATGATATTAACCTAAATCTTATTGACTCAACTAAAATAGAAAAAGCAATTCTTACAGTAGATGATTTAAACGTCTATTTAGACAACTTGAATAATCTTCATATTAATTTTTTAGAAAATACTAAACTTCATACTTGGTCAGTTAACCTAGATGGTAAGATATTAAGAACTACTGTTGATGCATATAATGTACAAAAAGTTAAATATTTTGAAGAAAATATCTTATACTCAAAATATAATAAGATTTATTTAAACAATAAAAAAATTATAGGAATAGATAAATTTATTGATTTATCATTTTTTGAAAAAGATAATGCATTTTATATCTCTTATATTAATCATAATCCTAATACTTATACACATGAGTTAAATACTTTAAAAGTTCAGAATAACAATATCATTACTTCAAAGAGTATTAAGGATTTTGCTCTTAAAGCTTCTACATTTGTTATAGATATGGATTCAACTGAGTTAGATGATTCATTTGCTCTAATGGTTGTAATACATGATAAGAAAAAAAACGAGTTTTTTAATGACAATTATGAAATATCATATAATTTAAATATCTTAAATGAATCTAGAAAAAACAGTCAAGGTTATCAGTTTAGCTATACTGGTAAAGCAGATAGTTTTATTCAAAAGGATAATGATTTTATTGATATTCGTGATATATCTACTACTAACGAAAAATTTCCAAATATCATAATGACCAAAAATGATGAAAAAATAAAGCTAACGAATACAAAACGATTCCCAAATAAAGCTAAGTATTATTCTTTTGATAATGGAGATCATTTATTATTTTCACAACTAAAAAGAAATGAGATTTTAGATATTTATGTATCATCTACAGTTGATGAACATATTAGTAAGAGCCAAAAGCTTAATATAATTGATTATATAGGTTTATTTTTCTCAACACTTATTACCTTTTTTCCCTTATTTATATTTGGACAAGTACACTCACTATTATTTCTTGTGCCAATATTTTTCATAGTCGTTCCTTTTACATTTGTTAAATTGAACTGGGCAGAATGGAACCCTAATAAAGTATTATTTTTTTCAATATTCTTATTTTTAATGAGTAAAACAATCTATTTAGTCTTTTTTGTTAATCCAAGTTCCTTACCTGCTTTTTTAAGTGATACTGGAAGTAGATTATTAGTTGCTTATTTACTCAGTGGTGTATCAATTTATAGTATGATTGACCGGTCAGGTCCTGTAAGAAATCATTTCTACGCTGATTTTTTTACATTTTTTATATTTGACATCGTAACATTTACTCTATTTTTCTCACCCTATTTACTACTCTAACAAAAAAACTATCATAATAATCTTAAAAGATTATTATGATAGTTCAATTTTAAAAATATTCATTTTCAAGAAAAGTCTTAATCGAATTTATCGATTCCTCAGATACTCTTTTTATTGATTGTTCTGCATCAATACTAATAATTCTATCAGGATATTGCTTCAAAACTTCCTGATAGCCTTCATAGACCCTTTTATGAAAATCAAGACTCTCAAGGTCTAACCGATCCTTTTGTCTTACTTTACTCTTATTTATACGTTCTAATCCTACTTCAGGTCTGACATTTAGGAATATTGTTAAATCAGGCATTAATCCAGCAATTGCAAATTCATTAATCTTGAGCACTTCATCAATGCCAATACCACGAGCATAGCCTTGATAAGCTAAAGAAGAATCAACAAAGCGATCACATATTACGATTTTTCCAATATTCAATGCCGGTTTAACTATTTCAACTAAATGCTGTCTTCTTGCTGCAGCATATAGTAGCGCTTCCGTTCGTTCATCCATAGACAAGTGGTTTTTATTTAAAATAATCTCTCTAATTTCTTCTGATATCTCAATACCACCTGGTTCCCGGGTTAATATATAGTCGATTTTATTCTTTTCTAGATATTTTTTTACGTACTTAATAATTGTTCCTTTTCCAGAACCATCTGGCCCTTCAAAAGTAATAAATTTTCCCTTCATCTCTACTCCTTACTCCATTATTATTGCTTGACTTAATCATTTTATCATTTTAGAAATAATTTAACAATTATAATTATTAATCTTCTAAAATTTCAATGATTTTATCCGATGATAGGGGTCTATAATAATAATATCCTTGAACATAATTACATTTTTTACTTCTAATAATTTCTAACTGATTTTCATTTTCAACACCTTCAGCAACTACTTCAAAGGATAATACATGAGCCATTTTAATAATTGATTCTAAGATATTTTCTTTTGTCGAATCATTTTCTAGTTGATTAATGAAAGATTTATCAATTTTTAATTGATCAAGTTCCAAATCCATAAGGTAACTCAGGGAAGAATAACCTGTCCCAAAATCATCTAACGATATATTAATACCAATTTCCCGTATTTTCTTTAATATTTCATTCGTTTCTACTCTATTTTTAATTAAGAGACTTTCGGTAATTTCTAGTTCTAAGCTCTTATAGTTCACATGATACTTTTCTAAAATAGATTTTAAAAATACTAAGAAATTCGGTTGATTCAACTGCATTGCCGAGATATTAATAGCCATTTTATAGTGCCTATTACTAATTTTTTCAAACACTTTAAGTTTTTTCACTGCTTCTTCAATTAGTAACTCTCCATATTTTACTATTAGACCACTTTCTTCCAAAATTGGGATGAAGATTTCTGGCGAAATGATTCCAAGAGAAGCTGAACTGAAACGAGATAATACTTCAAAACCGACTATTTCTTCCGTCTCTACATCAACTTGTGGTTGATAGACTAGTTTTATTATGCCTTCATTTAAATTTTTTTCCAACTCATTTTCTATTTTATGAAATAAATTAATCGAAGCTTTCATTTGGTCAGTATACTGTTTAAAATCATCACTTTCCGAAATTTTAGCTTTTCTCATGGCAATTTCTGATTTCTGTATGAGCACTTCAGCAGATAGACCATCTTTCGGATACAAACTATAACCATAACTTGCTTTTATCTCATAAGAAATACCATCAATTACTATAGGCTTTTCTATTGATTGTCTTAGCTTTTCAATATTTTCATGAGAAATTTTTTTGTGAATTTTATTCTTAATTAATAAGATGAACTCATCACCTGAGATTCTGGCGAATAAATCTTCTTTATACTCTAATCTTTTTAATCGTTTTGCTACAATATTTAAAATTCTATCACCAGTAAAACGCCCAAAAACATCATTAATCTTCTTAAAATTATCTAAGTCTATATATAATACTCCAAAGGATTCTACCTTAGAATCATTTATTATTCTGTTTAAACTCTTCTTAAACTGTAATTTATTAGGTAAATTCGTTAATGTATCAAAAAGAGCAACTTTTTCTAATTCTCGAATAGCTGTCATAGTATATGTTAACAATAATATAATGGCCGCATACAATGTAAATAAATAAGAACTAATATATAGACTTTTCATTATCCAAGCAAACTCCGAAAGAATATCACTTCGCATAATAAAAAGATCTAGTTTTGGTGTAAACAGAATGCCTAATAGCAAGAGGGAAATACATACTAACATAATATAATATAAATTTGATCGCTTTTTAAAATATATTAAAGATATTATCAAACCAAAAGTAAACATCATTATACTACTTATACCACTTGAGACAATATAGGTTACACTGCCAAGGAGATAGAAAAAAATAAGTAAGATTTTTCCTTTATCATTACTAGAAATGCTGCTTTCTCTAAATAAAGAAAACGCCCCCATAGAATAGATTATTACATATACTATTATCAGATTCGTTTTATAATCAACACTTTCCATACTGATAAAAAGTAGAAGTTCTATGAATGTGATTAAGAATCCGCCAATTAATAAACGATTACTCATTTTTTCTCTTAAGTCATTTAAAGAAATACCATTATATCCATGGTTATTAAATGCTTCTACTGTCTTAAACATAATTTCCTCCAATCTCTTTATAGTATTATATCATGAAATTGGAATATTTTCATGTTTATGTAAGTTTATTGTAAGATTGTAACAAAAAAACCTTAACACATTGATGTTAAGGTCCTTTTATTATTTAATATTTATATTATTTGTTTCGATTATATTTTTCTTGTTGATTGTAGTGTGTATGAAGTAACTCATGAGCTTTATGGCCATTCGGTTCTCCTAAGTACTCACTATAAAGTGCTTGTATTTCTGGATTTTTATGTGATTTTCTTAGTGGTAAACCTGAATCCTCAGAATACAATACCTGTGCTCTTTCCACTCTAATATCAATTGAGTTTCTAGTTTCAGCATTCACAAATGGTTGTCCACCACCATTTACACATCCACCTGGACAAGCCATAATTTCAATGAAATGATAATCTTTTTCTCCAGATTTAACCTTTTCTAATAAGCTAGCAGCATTAGCAGTACCGTGAGCTATTGCAGCATTCACTGTTAAATCACCTATTTCTAATGATGCTTCTTTAACGCCTTCAACACCTCTTACAGCTGTATACTCTAACTCTTCTAAATCATCACCTGTAACAACATCTACTACGGTTCTAAGGGCTGCTTCCATTACACCACCAGTGGCACCAAAGATTACACCTGCACCAGTATATTCTCCAAGAACCTTATCATATGACTGATCTTCTAATTTATTGAAGTCTATTCTAGCTTCTTTAATCATTTTTGCAAGTTCTCTTGTAGTGATAACTGCATCTACATCTCTAAGACCATTAGCTTCCATTGCTTCTCTTTTAATTTCACCTTTTTTAGCAACACAAGGCATTACTGATGCAACGAATATTTTCTTAGGATCAATTTCAAACTTCTCTGCATAATATGATTTAGCAATTGCACCAAACATTTGCTGAGGTGATTTACAAGAAGATAAATTATCTAAAAATTCAGGATAGAAGTTCTCGATATAATTAATCCATCCAGGTGAACAAGAAGTAATCATTGGTAAAGTGCCACCATTTTTTACACGACCTAATAACTCATGGCCTTCTTCCATAATTGTTAAATCAGCAGCAAAGTTAGTATCAAATACTTTATCAAAACCTAACTTTTTAAGTGCAGCTACCATTTTTCCAGTAACACCAGTACCAATTGGATAGCCAAATTCTTCGCCTAAAGCAGATCTAACGGCTGGAGCTGTTTGAACAATTACATGTAAATCATCATTCTCTAAAGCATCCCATATTAAATCTGTATTATCTTTTTCAGTTAAAGCACCTACAGGACAAACATTAATACATTGTCCACAAGAAATACAAGGTACTTCAGTTAAACTCATTTCGAAAGCTGGTGCTACTACTGTTTCAAATCCCCTATTAACAAAATCTAATATGCCAATACCTTGAGTTTGCTTACATACATTTACACATCGGCCACATAAGATACATTTACTTGAGTCTCTAACAACAGATGGCGATAAATCATCAAAATGACCTTCTCTTTTCGCACCTTCAAAATTTCTATCACTAACACCTAATTCATCAGATAGTGTTTGTAATTCACAACTACCATTTTTTGAACAAGTTAAACATTCACGGTTATGATTTGCTAATACAAGTTCTAAATTAGTTCTTCTAGACTGTCTTACACGTCTAGAGTGTGTTTTAACAACCATACCTTCATTTACTGGTTGAACACATGACGCAATTAAGTTTCTTGCACCTTCTACTTCTACTACACACACACGACAAGCCCCTACTTCGTTAATGTCCTTTAAATAGCAAAGGGTCGGAATATCAATTCCAACTTCTCTTGCGGCTTCAAGTACAGTGTAAGAATTTGGTACACTTAATTCTTGTCCATCAATCGTAACATTTACCATATTCTCCATTATATATCCTCCGTCCTTTATTCTTTAATAATCGCATTAACAGGGCATTTATCAATACATGCGCCACACTTAATACATTCATTCTGATCAATTTCATGTAATGATTTTCTCTCACCACTAATACAGTCAACAGGACAAACATTTTTACATGCTGTACAACCAATACAATCATCTGTTATCTTAATTTGTAATAGGTCCTGACAAACGCCTGCTGTACATTTTTTGTCCGTAATATGCTCAACATATTCATGTCTAAAGTGTTCTATTGTTGAAAGTACTGGATTTGGTGCTGTTTGACCTAATCCACATAAAGCTGAATCTTTAATCATATTTGCTAAACTATCCAGACGGTTAAGATCTTCCATTTCTGCTTTACCTTGACATATTTTATCAAGTATTTCTAACATTCTTTTTGTACCTTCTCTACATGGTGTACATTTTCCACATGATTCATCTACAGTAAAATCTAAAAAGAAACGTGCAACGTCAACCATACAGTTATCTTCATCCATAACTATCATACCACCAGAACCCATCATAGATCCTAGACTTACTAAGTTATCATAGCTAATTTCTTCATCTAATTGAGCCTCTGTTAAACATCCACCAGATGGTCCACCAGTCTGTACAGCTTTAAATGCTTTACCTTTTGGAATTCCGCCACCGATTTCGAATATTACATCGCGTAAAGTTGTACCCATAGGAATTTCTACTAAACCAGTATTGTTAATCTTTCCACCTAAAGCGAATACTTTAGTACCTGTCGATTTTTCAGTACCAATTGAACTAAACCATTCAGAACCTTTTAGAATGATTTGAGGAATATTTGCATAAGTTTCAACATTATTTAATAATGTTGGTTTTTGCCAAATACCTTTATTTGCTGGGAATGGCGGTCTTGGTCTAGGCATTCCTCGTCTACCTTCTATAGACTCAATTAATGCAGTTTCTTCACCACACACAAAAGCTCCAGCACCTAGTCTAATTTGTAAATCAAATGAGAAATCAGTACCAAAGATGTTATCACCTAGTAAACCATATTCTTTTGCCTGTTCAATTGCAATTTCTAATCTATTTACTGCAATGGGATACTCTGCTCTAATATATACAAAACCTTCAGAAGCACCAATAGCATATGCTGCAATAGCCATTGCTTCGATAACTGCATGAGGATCGCCTTCTAAAACTGATCGATCCATGAATGCACCAGGGTCTCCCTCATCAGCATTACAAGCAACATACTTTACATCACCTGTTGCGTTCTTTGTAAATTGCCATTTAAGTCCTGATGGGAATCCTCCACCACCTCGGCCTCTTAAACCAGATCTTTTTATTTCGTCAATTACATCTTGTTGTGACATTTCAGTAAGCACTTTACCAAGAGCTCTATAACCATCATAAGCAATATATTCATCTATTACTTCTGGATTAATTACACCACAGTTTTTCAAAGCAATTCTTTTTTGTCTTTTATAAAACTTAACTTCATCAACTGATTTGATAACATTTTCTTCAATTGCTTCTTTAAATAATAAATCTTTAACGATTCTTCCTTTTAAAAGATGTTCTTCAGTAATTCGTTCTATATCATCTGCTTTTACACTACTATAAAAAGCACCTTCTGGATAAACAACAACGATTGGACCTGCTTCACATAACCCAAAACATCCTGTTTTAACAATATCTACTTCGTTCACTAAATCAAATTTTTCTAAACATTCCTTAAACTTATCCTCTATCGAAAGTGAACCTGATGCAGTACATCCAGTTCCACCACAAACCAAGACATGAGATCTAACTAAACTCATAACGCCTCCTCAATTTTATTATTCTTCGCTAGCACCTATAGTATATTCACTAACAACATTTCCATTGACTATATGATTAACAATTACTTCTTTTGCTTTTTTAGGGTCCATATTCACGTAAGTTACTTTTTCACCATTTTGATAAACCTCGAAAATAGGCTCTAGACGACAAACACCTATACATCCTGTTTGTGTCACTTCTATATCTTGAAGATCTCTTTTATTAACTTCTTCTACTAAAGTATTTAAAACTGGTCGTGCACCTGCAGAAATACCGCAAGTTGCCATACCAACAACAATTCTTATTTTTTTGCCAGAATTTCTAGTTGAAACTTTTTTCTGAGCTTTTTCTCTTATTTTTGTTAATTCATCTAAAGATTTCATTAAATCCTCCTTATTATAGATACTCATTCATGATGTCTTGGATATCAGAAACTTCCAAACGACCATAAACTTCTTCATTAACAGTTAATACAGGTGCTAAACCACAGGCACCAATGCAACGTGTTGCTTCAAGTGTAAACTTACCATCTGGTGATGTATCACCGCATTTCACACTAATGATTCTTTCGATTTTGTTAATAATTTCCTGAGCACCTTTAACATAACATGCTGTTCCTAAGCAAACACCAATAACATATTCGCCTTTTGGTTCTAATGAAAATTGTGAATAAAATGTCACAACACCATAGATTTCAGCTAATGGTACATTCATTTTTTCAGAGATTACTTTTTGAACTTCAAAAGGGATTGCACCAAATATTTTTTGTGCTTGGTGTAAAACTGGCATCAAAGGTCCTTTTTTCCCTTTACTTGCCTCAATTACTTCATCTAACTTCTGGAATCCTTCATCCGTTAAAATACTTTCAATTAATTCTTTAGACATTTCAACTTCCTCCTAAACATTTATTCGTTATATGATTGTTTAATATATAACATAATTCATCTAGTACATTTTTACATATATTTTACACACTGTCAACAATTTATTGATATTTTTTTCACAAACTGATGATGATTATCATTCTCAATGTCGTTTTGTACTAAATTGAATTGTAATGCGCTTCACTAGTTATAGAAACTCTCAAATTTAAACGTTTTATGTTTTTACTAAAGAAATTTTAAATTCAAAGTGATGTTTTTTAATTCTTTGATTAAAAAGTAGTAGTTGAAAGTAAATAGGTAAAATGATAAAATTTAATTTAGAATAAATTAAGTTTTGGTCACTCTATCAACAATGACATAAAATAAAAAAGACTTGATGAGAAAATATGTCTTTAATATCAAAATAAGAGAGGACGTTTGAAAATGAAAAAAAATACAAATAAAGAAAAGCAACAGGAGAAAAAATTACATAAGAGCAATAAGGTTGATCCAGTTATCTGGTTTAGGCGAATAATTGTATATACCTTTGGTTTATTTATTTTAGCTTTAGGAGTAGCCTTCTCCATACAGTCTAAATTAGGCGTCTCTCCTGTTTCTAGCTTGCCATACGCGTTAAGTATTGTATCTAATAAAGATGTGGGTCTAATGACAACTATTGTTTTTTCAACCTATGTTTTAATTCAAGTAATCATTCTACGAAGAAAATTTCCCTTAAAACATCTATTTCAAGTTCTAATCGCTAGCCTATTTGGCTATTTTGTGAGTCTTTCTATGACTATTGTTGGTTCTTTCAATCCAATAAGTTATATTGCTCGGTTTAGTTTTCTAGGCATTAGTCTAGTACTAATCGCAGTAGGTATTATCTTTTATCTTACAGCTGACCTAATTCCTATGCCAGCCGAAGGCTTAATTCTGGCAGTAAATAAAGTTACAAGAATTCCATTTGGTAAAGGAAAAATAATATTTGATGTTACAAGTGTTTCCCTAGCTGCACTCCTCCTAATATTTTTTAATGGTGAAATTGTTGGTCTGCGAGAAGGTACATTAATTGCTGCCTTAGGCGTTGGGAAACTCATAGGCGTCTTTTCTAAATGGATTAAGTCTCCTTTATCTAAATTTTGCATGGTTGAGCCAAAAGTAAGATAGATAGTTTTATGTGAAAATACAAAAAACTGATTTCTTTTCACTTAGAAATCAGTTTTTTTAATTAAATTAAATTTTTCATCTTATATTAACTAGATCTTAAGATATATAATAATCCAATTTTTAAAACTTATAGATTATTCGTTACAAAAATAATTTGTTACATATTAAGCATTCTATTTTCTAACTCTGCTGCTGCGTTAAATCCCATACGCTTCTGTCGATGATTGATAGCTGCAGCTTCCACGATCATGGCAAGGTTTCTACCTGGTTTAACAGGTATTTCTAGTTTAGCTACCTCAAAATTTAATATTTCAGTACTTTTAGCTTCTAATCCTAATCGGTCATAGTTTCTTGTTTTATCCCATTCATCAAATTCAATAACTAAATCAATTGTCTTCTCTTCTCTAATGGAACCAATACCATATAGTTTTGAAACATCAAGAATGCCAATACCACGGATTTCTAGTAAATTCTTTATAATGGATGGGGCTTCCCCAACTAAGCTCTCTTCGCCTCTTTTTCGAATAGTAATGGCATCATCTCCAATAAATCGATGCCCTCTTTTAATCAGTTCTAAAGCAGTTTCTGATTTTCCAATGCCGCTCTTACCTGTTACTAGAATACCAATCCCATAAACATCAACTAAAACGCCATGAATTGTAACGGTTTTAGCTAAAACTCGATCTAAATAATCTAATGATTTCGAAATAAACTTTGTTGTATAGTAATTGGTTTGATAAATTGGAACATCGTGTTTTTTAGCTGCTTCTTTAAACTCATCCCATACTTCTAGATTTCTCGTAAAAACAAGACAAGGTATACTGTATTGCATTAACTTTTCAGCAATACTTTTTCTTTCATATGACTCTAATTCTTTTAAATAAGACCATTCACTATTACCGATAATCTGAATACGCTTAGAAGCAAAGTGTTTGTAGTATTCAACTAATTGTAATCCAATCCGATTGACTTCACTTGTTGTAATTTCACGTTCATGTTCACATTCAACTACAGTTTTTAAATTAAGATTTGTAGCAAATTCTTTGATTAATACTGATTTCATTATTCCTCCCTTAACTATTAAAAAATGAGTAAATTTTTTCAGCTATTTTTTCACTGATCCCTTTAACCTCACATAATTCTTCAATGCTTGCTTTTTTTATATTCTCTATTTTTTCAAAATATTTCATTAATGAAATTTTTCTACTTTCACCAATGCCACTTATTTCATCTAGAACGGATTTAGTCATATTGCTTCTTCTAAGACTTTTATGATAATTGATTGCAAATCGGTGGACTTCTTCTTGTATTTTATAAACAAGTTGATAAGCATATTTGTTTTGTCCAAAATGAATCTCTTCACCCTTATAATATAATCCTCTTGTTTTATGATAATCATCTTTAACCATACCACATACAGGAATATCAATGTGTAAAGCATCCAACACTTTTTGAACCACATTAACATGTCCTTTTCCACCATCGATTAAAAGTAAGTTAGGAAAAACATTAAACTTTCCACGATCAACGGTTAACTCATTTTTATTAATCTTATCCAACTCATTTTTCCCTCTTCTAAATCGCCTGTAAAGAACTTCTTGCATGGAGGTATAGTCATCACTACCCTCAACAGTTTTGATTTTAAAGCGTCTATAGGCATTGCTTTTTCGCTTTCCATTTTCATAAACTACCATAGAACCAACAGAATATACACCATAAATATTTGATATATCATAGGCTTCTATCCTATGGAGATCATCTAAGCCTAATAATTGCTTAAGTTGACCAAGGGAGGAATTAATAAACTTCTTTTCAAAATTAATTTTTTCTTCAAATTTTAAGATAAACTCTTTTGCATTTTTAGTAACAAGATCGACTTGTTTCTTCTTTTCACCAATTTTGGGAACTGTAATACTCACTTTTTTACCTTTGATATCTGACAACCAATTTTCTATAATTTCTTGGTCTTCGATGGCTTCTTTAACTAATATGTTTTTAGGAATCATCTTAATTCCAGAGTAAAACTGTAAAATAAATGAACTTAAGACATCATCAACTTTATCGCTGTTAAAAGTAAACTTATCTCTACCAATCAAATTACCTCCTCTGATAAAAAAGACCATAATACATATTTTATCTTTGGTTTGATAGTAAGAGATAACATCATATATTTCACCTTTAACTGAGTTAATACGTTGTTTTTCTTGCAGTGCTTTAATCGCATCAATTTTATCTCTATAGTCTGCGGCAATCTCAAAATTCAGCTCAGTTGCAGCAGTTTTCATTTGTTCTTCTAGCGCATGAATTAGAATGCTCTGATTACCATCTAATATCTGAATAATTTCATTTATTTTTTCCATATATTTTCCGTGGTTTACTTGACCCGTACAAGGCCCTAAACATTTTTTAATGTGAAAGTTCAGACATGGTCGTTCATAACTTTTACTCAAATCTCGGTTACATTTTCTAATATTAAAACTATTATTTATTGCATCAATAGTTGTATGTACTGCATAAGCACTTGTATATGGTCCAAAATAGCGGTTGCCATCTTTCTTCAAATCTCTAGTCATAAACACGCGAGGATATTCTTCGTTTAAAGAAACACAAATATAAGGATATTTTTTATCATCTCTTAAGAGTATATTAAAGCGCGGCATATGTTTTTTTATGAGATTTGCTTCTAGTATTAAAGCCTCTTGTTCAGTATCTGTAATGAAGTACTCGAACTCATGGATATTTTTTACCATGGTTTGAACTTTTAATCCTTTTGAATTAAAACTTCTAAAATAAGATTTTACTCGTTTAGACAAATCCTTTGATTTACCAATATATATAATCACACCATTTTTATCCTTCATGATATAAACGCCAGGACTTTTAGGTAGTTTTTTCACTTGTTCTTCTATATTAAACATATTTATTATTCTCCTACTAGATTTTATTGTCAATTTTTGTTAAAATTACTCACAAGGAGTGATAGTTTGAAAAATTCATTTAGAGCAGTTTCTTTTATTATACCATTTTTAACAATAATATTTTCCATTACCTATATCATACCAAAAATACCAGGAATTGAAAATGGAACTTTATTTTTTAGCGTTTTAATGTTTTTAGTTATCGGTGTTTTCCCACTATTTCAAGGTGCTATTCGTTATATATATTTCAGAAAGTTTTTATACCAATCTAATTTTTTCTTCAGTATAAAACTAGGCGAGTCAAAACTATACCAAAGAGTTTATTATTATTTACTAATTTTTCTAGTATTAGTATTTCCACTTATTGGAAGAAATTTTGAACTGAAAAATTTAAAACCAATAAATTTTTTAATTATTGGATTTTTTATTATTATTTCAGAAGTATTACTCTATCTAAGTTATGAACACACTAAAATAAAATTTATGTCAAACGGCATTCTAATTTTTGGTAGTGATTTTAGAGTTGATTTTCCTATTGGTGGACCTATGCGGTCTCATTCTGGATTTTACTATTATAGCGAAATACATTGGTACAAAGTGAAAAAAGATCATATTAAATTTGAATTAGATAACAATGATGTTATTGAAGGCCGACTACCTGATGGTATTAAAAAACAAGTGATACATTTTCTAGCAGGTAAGGATATTCGCACAAAAAAATAGCCTAAGGCTATTTTTTTTGTACAATTCTTTTTAAATATTGTCCTGTATAAGATTCCTGTACTTCAGCAACTTCTTCTGGCGTACCAGTAGCAACTACTAATCCACCACCATCGCCACCTTCTGGTCCTAAATCAATTAAGTGATCAGCTGATTTAATCACATCTAAATTGTGTTCAATCACTATAACTGTATTTCCTTCCTGAACTAAACGATTCAGAACTTCTATTAACATATGAACATCTGCCATATGCAGACCTGTCGTCGGTTCATCAAGGATATAAATAGTTTTACCTGTGGAACGTTTTGATAGTTCACGAGCAAGTTTTACACGTTGAGCCTCACCACCTGATAGCTGAGTCGATGGTTGTCCAAGCTTAATATATCCTAAGCCAACATCATGTAAGGTTTGTAACTTACTTTTAATTTTAGGAATATTCTTAAAGAAGACCAATGCTTCTTCTACAGTCATATCCAGCACTTGAGAAATACTCTTGCCTTTATATTTTACTTGCAAAGTTTCCTTATTATAACGCTTACCTTTACAAACATCACATTGTACATATACATCCGCCAGAAAATGCATTTCTATTTTAAGCATCCCATCACCTTTACAAGCTTCACATCTACCGCCTTTAACGTTGAAACTAAAGCGTCCTTTTTTATATCCGCGTTTTTTAGCTTCAGGTATTCTTGCAAAGATATCTCTAATTGGAGTAAATAATTTCGTGTAAGTTGCAGGGTTTGATCTTGGTGTTCTTCCAATAGGTGTTTGATCTATATCAATAACTTTATCCACTTCTTCTAATCCATCAATACTTTTATATTTTCCAGGTCTTACAGTAGACCTGCCAACTTCTTTGGCAATTATTTTATAAAGGGTTTGATTGATTAATGAAGACTTGCCAGAACCAGATACACCAGTTACACAAGTAAATAAACCTAAAGGAATATCTATATCAACGGATCTTAAGTTATTTTGAGTTGCTCCTTTTAATGAAAGCATACGCTCAGAATCAATAGGTCTTCTTTCCTCAGGCATCTCTACACTTAAACTACCAGATAAATACTTACCCGTAATAGACTTTTCATTATTAATTATTTCTTCAGGAGAACCCATTGCTATAATTTCTCCACCATGTTCACCAGCCTTAGGTCCCATATCTATAACAAAGTCTGCATCTAAAATTGTTTCTTCATCATGTTCTACTACTATTAAAGTATTACCAACGTCTGTTAAGTTCCTAAGGGACTCTAAAAGCATTCGGTTATCTTTTTGATGCAATCCAATACTTGGTTCATCAAGAATATATAAAACACCTACCAATCCAGAACCAATTTGAGTTGCTAAACGAATCCGCTGAGATTCGCCACCTGATAAGGTTCCAGCTGAACGAGAAAGTGTTAAATATTTTAAACCAACATCAATCAGAAACTTTAAGCGTCCTCTTATTTCCTTTAATATTTCTTTACCAATGATTTGATCTTTCTCTGATAAGGTTACTTCTTTAAAAAATTCATAGGCATCAATAATTGACATCTCAACAACTTCCGAAATATTTTTACCATTAAATCTTACAGCTAATACTTCTGGTTTTAACTTATGACCATGACACACCTTACAAGTAATCAATGACATATATTTTTTTATTTTCTTTCGAGAGTAATTTGATTTTGTTTCATGGTAACGTCTTTCAAAGTTGTTTACAATTCCTTCAAAAGCAATTTCTCTGACTTTTAATCCTTCGGAATAATGACTATTAAATTCAAACTTGATTTTTTCATCTGTACCATAAAAAATTTCATCCTTAGCTTTTTTAGATACATCTTTAAAAGGTGTTTCTTCATCAAAACCGTGACGCTCCAAAATACCTCTAATAATTGATCGATAATAAGTATCGGGGGCACTGTTCTTATATGGTCCGATTGCACCTTCATTAACGGATAAATCTTCGTTGGGTACAATTAAGTCTGGGTCAACTTTTAACTTGTAACCTAACCCAGTACATTCAGGACATGAGCCAAATGGACTATTAAAAGAGAACATTCGTGGTTCCATTTCGCTAATACCAATGCCATGAATTGGACAAGCGAAATTTGTATTAAATATCAAATCTTCACCGTCAACTATATTTATTATCACACGGCCATCTGTCAAGTTAAGTGCTGTTTCAACAGAATCTGATAATCTATTTCTAATACCTTCTTTTATTATTATTCGATCAACAATTACATCTATATTATGTTTCAGATTTTTATCCAATTCAATCTCTTCACTTAAATTATAAATCTCCCCATCTATTCTTACCCGAATGTAACCTTCTTTTCTTAGTAAATTTAATTCATTCTGATGCTGTCCCTTTCGCCCGACGATGACCGGTGAAATGATTTGTATTTTTGTACGGTCGTCTAACTCAAGGATATTATCTACAATTTGATCAATATCTTGAGATGATATTTCTAGTCCACACGTTGGACAGTGTGGTGTCCCAACGCGAGCATATAGTAATCTCAAATAATCGTAAATTTCAGTTACTGTTCCAACTGTCGAACGTGGGTTATTATTAGTAGTTTTTTGATCAATTGAAATTGCTGGCGACAAACCTTCAATATACTCAACATGAGGTTTCTCCATTTGTCCCAAAAATTGTCTTGCATAAGAAGACAAACTTTCAACATACCTTCTTTGCCCTTCAGCATAAATTGTATCAAATGCTAATGATGATTTTCCTGAACCACTTAATCCAGTAATAACATTAAATTTATCTCTTGGAATTTTCACATCAACATTCTTTAAATTGTGTTCTTTAGCTCCTTTTATTTCAATATATTTTTTACTCATTCTCAGACTCCTTAATTGCTTTAATTTGATCTCTTAATTTTGCTGCTTTTTCAAATTCAAGATTTTCACTTGCTGCATACATTTGACTTCGTAATAAACTAATGTAATCTCCTTTTTCTTCTCTCGATAAATCTGTCGTATATTTTGTCGGATCTTCTGCTACTTCAGTGGCGCGTATAATTTCATTAATATTTCTGATAATTGTTTTTGGTACAATATTATTCTTTTCATTATGGGCCTCTTGAATGCTACGCCTTCTATTGGTCTCATCAATAGCATAACGCATTGCTGAAGTCACTTTATCCGCATAGAGAATTACTTCTCCATTTGCATTTCTTGAAGCACGTCCAATGGTTTGAATTAATGACCGTTTAGATCTTAAAAAGCCTTGTTTATCAGCATCTAAAATTGCAACCAAAGAAACTTCTGGTAAATCTAATCCTTCTCGCAACAGATTAATGCCTATCAGTACATCAAAAACGCCCATTCTAAGTTCCTTTAAGATTTCGACACGTTCTAAAGTATCGATATCTGAATGTAGATATCGCACTTTCAAGTCCATCTTCATAAAATATTCCGTTAAATCTTCCGCCATTTTTTTCGTTAATGTCGTTACTAGAATTCTTTCATTCTTTTCTATTCTTTTAATCATTTCACTATATAAATCATCCACTTGACCTTTAATTGGGTGGATTTCAATAGCTGGATCTACTAATCCAGTTGGTCGTATGATTTGTTCAACTACTTTAGTAGAATGTTCTAATTCATAGGGGCCAGGTGTTGCTGTAACAAACATTGCTTGATTTACAAGTTTTTCAAATTCTTGAAAATTTAAAGGTCGGTTATCAAGAGCTGATGGTAATCTAAATCCAAATTCAACCAAATTCATTTTCCTTGATTGGTCACCTGCATACATGCCACCAATTTGCGGAATCGTTACATGTGATTCATCAATAACTACTAAATAGTCATCTGGAAAGTAATCCATTAATGTAAAGGCTCGACTGCCGGGTTCTCTTCCAGTTAGAATTCTTGAATAGTTTTCAATACCTTGACAAAACCCTACTTCTTTTAACATTTCAATGTCGTAATTTGTTCGTTGTTCAATTCTTTGTGCTTCAATAAATTTATTATTGTCTTCAAAATACTTTTTTCTTTCTTTAAGTTCTTTCTCAATTTCAATGACTGCCGCATCAATTTTTTCTTGGCTTGTCACATAATGGGATGTCGGAAAAATTGCAATATGTTGACGATAGCCAATAATTTCACCAGTCAATGCATTTACTTCAGTAATCTGTTCAACTTCATCACCAAATAATTCAATTCGAATAGAGTGCTCATCTTCATTTGCTGGAAATATATCAATGACATCTCCTCGCACACGAAAAGTTCCACGTCTAAAATCAATATCATTCCGATCATATTGAATATTTATTAATCTTTCAATTATTTCTTCTCTACTTTTGATCATCCCTGGTCTTAAAGATAAGACCATATTTTTATAATCAACAGGACTCCCTAAACCATAAATACATGAAACAGATGCAACAATTATTACATCATCTCTTTCCTGTAACGCCGCTGTGGCAGAGTGTCTTAATTTATCAATTTCTTCATTAATTGAGGAATCTTTTTCAATAAATGAATCTGTTGCAGCCACATAAGCCTCTGGTTGATAATAATCATAATAACTTACAAAATATTCTACTGCATTGTCAGGAAAAAACTCCTTAAATTCATTATATAATTGTGCTGCTAATGTTTTGTTATGAGCAATGACCAGTGTTGGTCGCTGTACTTTATCTATTACATTTGCAATTGTAAAAGTTTTACCTGATCCAGTAACACCTAATAATGTTTGATATTTCTGATCATCTTCTAAACCATCAACTAAAGCTTTAATTGCTTTGGGTTGGTCCCCCGTAGGTTTAAAATCTGATACTAGTCTAAATTTATTCATAATCTCCTCCTGTAGTTTTACCATTTTATCAAACATATATTCGTTTGTCAATATTCAAAAAAAAAGTAGAGTCTTAGACTCTACTAAAGATTTATAAATTATTTAGAACTTCAATTGCTTTTTGTAACTGTACATCATCTGAATCAGTTGGATCTTCTAACTCAAAATAAGATTCTGGTAATTCTACTGTAATATCAGGAGCAATCCCTACATCATGAATATACCTTCCATTAGGTGTAAAGTATTGAGACGTTGTTAGCTTGAAACCTGTGCCATCATTCAAAGGCATAACAGACTGTACAAGGCCTTTACCAAAGGTATTTGTACCTATAACTGTTCCTGATTCAGAATCTTGAATAGCACCTGTTAAAATTTCTGAGGCAGATGCACTCCCTTCATTGACTAAAACTGTTATTGGCAAATCAATTTTTGAAGGGTCTGAGGAATATTCTTGTTTAACACCCTCACGAGTTTCTGTATAAACAATCAGTTGTTCTCCTAAAATCTTATCAGCGATTTCAACTACTCCACTCAGGGAACCACCAGGGTTGCTTCTTAAATCTATAATTAAACCTTCAATGTCTTTACTTAATAAGTTTTTCAAATTTTCATCAAACTCTTCTGATACTTTATTATCAAACATAGTAATTCTCAAAACACCATAGTCTTCAACAACTCTTGATTTAACAGATTTCAAAACAATTAATTCTCGTGTAATTGATACATCAAATATTTCTTGTCCACGTTTAATTTTCAGCGTAACATCTGTATTGGGTTCACCTTTCATTATATCAATTGCTTCATCCATGGTTTCAGAAAAGACTTCTGTACCATTTGCTTCTATAATCTTATCACCAGATTTTAAACCAGCCGCTTCACCAGGTGTATCTTCAATAGGTGAAACAATAGTAATGAAATCTCCTTTTCCAGCTGTTACTATAATACCAATACCACCATAAGTTCCTGTTGATTGTTCAGTAAACTCTTCAAATTCTTTTTCATTCATATAATTTGAATAAGGATCATCTAAACTTTGAAATAAACCATGTAGTACCCCTTCTTGTATTCTTTCTATCGGTATTTCTTCATAATAATTTTCACTTATAAACTCTTCTAATCTTTCAGCTTTTTCATATTTTTTTTCTAAATGTATTAAAGATTCATAACGATTTGTTGATACAATTACTTTATCATCATATCTCACTTCAAAAATATTCGATAAAGAAAATGTAGCAATACTTGAAATTAAAGCAACTATTAAAACAATTGCAATTAGTTTTGATTTTTTCATAAACAACTCCTAGTTTTTTAAATACTGCATTGGGTCGACATATTCTCCATCTTCTCTTACTTCAAAATGTAAATGCGGTCCAGTAGAAACACCAGTTGTTCCACACTTACCTATTGTATCTCCTTTATTAACCTTCTGTCCAACACCAACGTTCCATGATGATAAATGCCCATATAAAGTAACATACCCACCACCATGATCAATCATTACTGCTTTACCATATCCACCTAGCCAGCCAGCATAAATAATTGTACCAGTTTGAGCTGCAACAATGGGTTCACCCCAAGCAGCAGCAATATCCACACCAGTATGCAACTTTTTAGTATAGTGTATTGGATGTATTCTAAAGCCAAATGGTGATGTAATTGTATAGGAAGTCGGAGCTGGCCAAGTCATACGTCCACCTACATATTGTGCCTTTGTTTTAAGATTTTTAATAATCTCCGTTACTTTATTCGCATCTTCTTCTAATTGGTCTTCTAATGCTTTTAAAGCTTTTTCATTTTGTCTTAAGTTATTCTTTTCAAAAGTCAGTTCTCTTTCGTTTTCTCTTAGATACCCTTTATTTATATCTAATTCCGTTACTTTCTCTTCCATAATTTCCTTGTCTTCTGTCAATTGAATTTTTACTTTATCAATTTTTGTTACATTTTCTTCAATTAACTGAATCAAATCCTTATCATGCTTAACAATCTTTTTTACAACTTCAACGCGATTCAATAAATCTTTAAAATCCTTTGATCCTAGCAGAACCTCTATATAACCTACATCACCTGCTTTATACATTACACGTAATCTTTTGGCTAAGATGTCTCGTTTATAAGCTAACTCTTCTTCTAATGTTATTAATTCATCTTCTGCATTCTTTATAGCTATTTCTTTTTGATTAATCTCGTTATTTAAATTTGTAATCTTTTCATCCAATTCACGAATAGAATTCTCTATACGATTAATCTCCGCAACAATTGTATATTGCTGAGCTAAGTTATTATCGAGTTTATTATCAATTTCATTTAACTGACCCTCTAACTCTTTTAACTCTCGCTCTCGAATACCAATCTCATCTGTTGCTAGACTAAAACTCAAAAATAATATACCTATGATTCCAAAAATTATTATTTTTTTCATTTTTACTCCTAAACGTCTAGGTGTTTTCTAATAGATGTGATACTTCCCAATGCACCTATTCCACTACCAATAGTTATAAATAAAACCAATGAATCATTGAAAATTTTATCTACACCTACTAAATATGCTGCTAATAATGAATAAAAATCTGATGTTAATACATTATAGGTATAACGATAAGTATAAAATATAATGCCAGCAGATAATATCGCACCTACAAGCCCTAAGATCGTTCCTTCTAATATAAATGGCCATCTAATGAACCAACTAGTTGCACCAACATACTTCATAATACTGATTTCCGTTCTTCTAGAATTTAAAGCTAATTTTATCGTATTGCTGATGATAAAAGTTGAAATTGCAATTAATATGACAATCAGTATTAATCCTATTACTTTAATATAATCAGAAACCGTTATTATTTTATTAATAAAATCTTCATCATATCTAACTTCTTCAATCCCTTGCATTTCCCCAATTTTACTAACAACATACTCTGAAAACTCAATTTCAGTCAAAGTAATTACGAAGGAGTTCGGTAATGGATTCTCAACAAACCCGTCTAATAGATAACCATCTTCTCCCCATTGTTCTTTATATTCTTCTAACGCTTCATCTTTGGTTTTATAATTTACTTCTTCAACACCTTGAAGAGCAATAATATCACTTTTTAGTATATTAATCTCTTCTGTTGGAATACCTTCTTGAATATATACATCAATATTAGTAAACTGATCCTTAGCACCCTGTGAGATACTATTAATATTTAAAACTAATATAAATATAATTCCTAAGATAATCAGCGTTGCCACAACTGATGTGATTGATGCTAAACTCATCAGTCTATTTCTCCATAAATTACGAAAAGTCTCTTTAAGGGTATAACTAACCTTCATATCCATACCCTCCATTCATTTCATCTCTTATTACTTTTCCCTTTTTTAATTCAATTACTCTTTTTTTCATAATATCAACTACTTCTTTATCATGAGTAATCATTATTACTGTTGTGCCACGTCTATTAATTTGTCTTAAAATTTTCATAATTTCCCAAGATGTTTCTGGGTCTAAATTCCCAGTCGGTTCATCAGCAATTAGCAATTTTGGATTATTAATAATAGCCCTTGCTATGGAAACCCTTTGTTTTTCTCCACCTGATAATTGATGTGGCCTCATATTACTCTTTCGATGCAGCCCAACAATCCCCAACACCATATTTACTTGAGATCTGATTTTCCTTTTAGGTATCCCACCAATAATCTCTAATGCGTAGGCTACATTTTGGTAGACTGTCATTTTAGGCAGTAATCTAAAATCTTGAAAAACCACTCCCATTTTCCGCCTTAAATACGGTATCTTTCTTCGATGTAGATTAGTTATATCTTCTCCATCTAAATAGATCTTCCCTTGATTCGGTTCTATTTCTTTTAATATAAGTTTTACAAAAGTAGATTTACCAGCACCACTTGAGCCAATTAAAAATACAAATTCACCATTTTCTATATTAATGTTGCTTTCTCTTAAGCCAACAACGCCATTTTTATATCTTTTAGAAACACGTTCAAATTTTATCATGTATTACTCCTTCATTTTGATTTCTTTTATTATATCAAACTAATGTTTTAAAATGAAGTGCTGATTGCTATTTTTTTTTACTAAAAAAACAAACCTTGTTTGATTTGTTTTTAAACACCTTTAATCTTATTTATTATTTTTCTAGAGAGTCTGAATACTCTATAAGACTTTTGCTCAGTTATAATATCCCATTGATAAGCTCTAAAATCTTTTAAGATTCCCTCATTAATCAACTCAAGATTTTCTAATTCTAAAAAATCCATTGGACTAATTAAGCCATGTTTTTTATTAAAATCATGAATTTCAGCTGCTTCTATTAACCTTGCTGCAAATTGAGAGCAAAAGTAAGCATTTTTTCGATCTAATGAATAACCTGCCTTTGCAGAAAAAAGACCCACAAAATTATATCGAAAAGCTTGTTTATTCTTTTCAAAATGGCTTAGTTCATACAAAAATCTGCTGTACTGAGTATGTGTTACTTTAATTTTATACAGAGCAAATGTTGCATCATTAAATCGTGTATATACGCCATCCTTAATTGATTCAGAAACAAATCCTGCAATTAATGGATTAGAAGGATTTTTTCGTCCAAAAGAATAAAATGTTTTCAACTCATCATCAACACCTAATGAAATGTGAGAATACTCCATTTGGCTATACCTTCTAATTAAAGAGCTAATAACAGACCCCGTATGACTTAGTAATATATAAATATATTTGTTTTTCATTCTTATCACTCCAATGTACTTTAACTCATTAATTATATATAAAGAACCTAACTTTGTCAAAATCATTTATAAGAAAGTTAGATAAGTGAGATCCGTAGAAGCACTTATGATTCATTCATAGCTTAATTATAACCTTTTCTTAACATTTTTTAATCTATTAGAAAAAAAAATACCCCTAAACAATATCAAATTTAGAGGTACTCAATATAAATCATTTCTCTTTATTCTTCTGAACTAGCACCATCTTCTTCCGAATCATCTGATTGGTCTTTTCCTAACTCAATTAATTTTTCATTCACAAGATAATTTATTGAACCTTCTGGATATTGACCATCTTCTTGTAATTGACCCGCTTTAATACCTGTTAGTATTTCAATGCCTTCATCAATATGGCTAATAGCATAGATTGAGAACATACCATCATTAACGGCCTCGATAACTTCATCCTTTAATGTCAAATTCTTGATGTTTTGTATTGGCATCATGACGCCTTGTTTCCCTGTTAAACCTTTTAATTTGCAAATTTTATAAAACCCTTCGATTTTTTCGTTAATGCCACCGATGGGCTGGATTTCACCTCTTTGATTCACAGAACCTGTCACTGCTATGGATTGATCAATAGGAACACCGGCAACACTTGAAAGAATTGCATATAGCTCAGTACTTGATGCGCTATCTCCTTCAATACCACCATATAATTGTTCAAATACAATACTTGCAGTAAAGGCTAATGGTTTGTCTTGGGCAAATTTGTATCCTAAGTAGCCTTCAAGAATTAATACACCCTTGTCATGAACACTACCGGATTTTCTTACTTCTCTTTCAATATTAATGATTCCGGCTTTACCTTTATATGTTGAAACAGTAATTTTATTTGGTTTTCCAAAACTATGTTGTCCAGTGCTTAATACAGCTAATCCATTAATTTCTCCTACTTTTTTACCAGTTACATCTAATAAATATGTGCCATCCTCAAACAATTCTAGGATTGCTTCTTCATATTTATTGTCTCTTCTTTCTCTTCTATTAAGTGTCTTTTTTATATGATCTGAATTAATAAAATCAATCTTCTCACTACTTGCAATCGTATCAGCTTCTACAATAATATCAGAAATTGTTTTTAAGCGAGCTGTTAATTTTTTCTTATTCGCTACCATTCGTGAACTATGATCAATCACTCGAGCGACAGCATCTTTTTCTAGATGTCTTAATTCATTCTCGCGACAATACTTTGAAATAAACTCAGCCATTTTTAGAATGTTTTTATCATTTCTATCGTTTTGCTGATCAAAATCTGAGCGAATTTTAAAGAGTTTTCCAAATTCTTCATCATAGTTAGCTAATATATGATAAATTCTTGGCGTCCCGATTACAATAACTTTTAGATCCAAAGGAATTGGTTCTGGTTTTATTGAAGATGCTGAAAATACTGAGTAAGATGAACTCATACTTTCAATCGTTATTTCTTCATCTAAAAGAGCTCTTTTAAGACCTCTCCATGCAAAAGGATTGCTTAAAATATCCTTTGCAAGTACTATTAGATAACCACCGTTTGCACGATGCAAGGCACCGTTTTTAATGTGTCTAAAATCAGTTTTTTTCACACCCATCTCTACTGTAAACTCAATACTTCCTAGTAGGTTTTGAAAGGTTGGATTGGTTTCAAAAACTACAGGTGCATTTTTTAGTTCTGAATTGTCCACAAATAGATTTAATTTATAGCGATCAAAAAAACGCTCACTATCTTTATTTTTGAATAACATCATGGGATTGTCTTTTGCATCATTATCATTATTGATAAATTCATTAATATGCTTAACTATATCTTCTTGTAATGTATCAAGATATTTGATAACTGATTCATTTTCTGAATACTCATTCCTTAATTCTAAAAAATTATACCTTACAATCCTTTCACCCATTGACTTGTTTAAATCCTCTATACTTTCTCTATAATCTTTTTCTATATTTCTAATCTCATTAAAGAGATCGGCGGATTCAACTTGGAGTTTTTCAGAATTCTCTTTCATTTCTTCGTATTCTTCATCAGTTAAATTATTATATTCCTCTTCACTCATGGGTTCACCATCAGATAGCGGAATACTAACAATGCCTTTTTCAGACTGTTTAAACTCAAAATCATAAAGGTCACCAATTTTATTTAGCTCCTCTAATATTGCTTTGGTTTCTTTTTTATGTTCAATCAAAATCTGCTTCTTTGCATTTTCATACTCTTTACTAATGAAATGGTTCTCTATTTCTTTTCTAAGAAATGAAATTGTTTCATATACCTTATCAATTAAATGTTTAGCTCTACCTGCTTCTAAATGTATCGCAATGGTATTATGAAAATTTTGAAAATCTTTTGCATAAATTATATCTTTAGGCACAGCTTCATCTTTTGCAATTGCTTTAGCATATTCATAAACAAAAGTGGTTCTTCCACTTCCCCACTGGCCAGCTACAAAAATATTGAAACCTTTCTTCTTAATATTCAATCCAACATCTAAAGCTTCTCTTGCTCGATCTTGTCCAATAATACCTACCATATTGTCTAGATCTTTTGTTGTCTCAAATGTATAAGCATCTAATGAGCAACATTTCTTCAATTTTTTCGGTTCTAATCTTAATTCATTTTTTATTGTCATATTAACCCCCATCTTCTTAAGTACTTTTATTAAAATACCCAATAGAATTAATATTACACAAAAAAATAAAAAAGCTAGTCTTTCGACTAGCTAATAATTATTAATCTAATTTTAAACCACTTAATTTATCTTTGAATACATCACCTAATGTCAAACTACTCTCGTCTTCTTCCATTTCATAAGCAACTTCTTCAACAGTATCTTTAATACTAAGACCAATTCTTTCTTCGTCTTTTTTGATATTAAGAACTTTAACATCGATTTCTTGTCCGACTTCTAATACATCTTCAACGTTATCCACGTGATCATCAGAAATTTGAGAAATATGAACAAGACCTTCAAGACCATCGATTACTTCTACAAAAGCACCAAATCCTGTAATTCTTTTAATTGTTCCTTTAACAACTTGGCCTTCTACAAGCTTAGCTTCAATATCTTTCCAAGGATTGTCATCAAAATTTTCTAATTTTAATGAAATTCTTTCTTCTTTAGCGTTAACTTTTAAAACTTCTACTTTTACCTTTTGACCTTCTTTTAAAATCTCTTTTGGATGATTGATTCTCTTCCAAGACATTTGAGAAATATGGATTAATCCATCAATTCCACCAAGATCAACGAAAGCACCAAAATTTGCTAATCGCGTAACTGTTCCTTCAATAACATCACCTTTTTCAAGTTCATCAAGAATTTCAGCTTTTTTAACTTTTAATTCTTCTTTTTCAATTGCTTTTCTAGAACCGATAATACGATTATTACTGAAATCTAATTCTTCAATTCGAATTTCTAAAGTTTCGCCAACAAATTCTTTTAAGTCTTCAATGTATCGAACACTAATCAAAGAAGCTGGAATAAATAAAGTTACACCTTTGTAATCAGCTAAAACGCCACCTTTTACATCTTTAAATACTTTCACTGTTATATTTGATTTTTCATTAAATGCAGCTTCTATTTCTTTTTTCCCAACGATTCCGTCAGCCTTTACCTTAGAAAGAACAACATTACCTTCTTCGCCTTCTAATTCAACAACTAAAACGTCAATTTCGTCACCTTCATTTAATAAATCTACTGGATTCTCGTTTGTATTTGATAACTCTTTGCGATCAAGTACACCTTCAGAAGAATAATTAATATCCAAAATCACTTCTTTTTCATTAACAGATATTACTTTACCTTTAACAACGTCTCCATTGTCAATATCTGAAACTGAGTTTTCTACTTCTTCCATTAAATCTTCCATTTTTTCTTCAGTCATTTCAACACCACCTACAATTTACTATTTTCTCTGAACGCAAGACATCTGCGTCTAATACAATCCATTACATTATATCATCATATTTGTAAATATCAAACATTATTTTAAAATACTTCACTTATAGGAATTATATCAGAAATATTTATTGATAATAGTTATCAATAATTCTTTTCTATTTAACTTTGCTGTAAATCACTGATATTATATTAACAAGTGTTGTATAAATTAATTAAATAATAAGGAGAATTGATATTATGGTAAACGAAGTAAGCATTTCAAAAATAAAAAATGATGCTGAGAAAATGTTTAGAGATGGTAAGTTTTATTGTTCAGAGGCAATTGTCTACTCCATTAAGAACAATTTCGAGTTAGATATATCCGATAAAATTATTGCCATGGCCTCTGGTTTCCCAGTAGGCGTTGGTAAATCAAAGTGTATGTGTGGTGCCGTCTCAGGTGGTATCATGTCATTAAGTTATTTTTTCGGAAGAGAAAAAGGCGGCGATCCAATTGTTGAAAAGAACTTAAAACTTGCCCATGAGTTGCAACAAAGTTTTAAGGATAACCATAAAGTATTATGTTGTTCAATTCTTACTAAAGACTTTGATATGGCATCAGGTGCACATAAGGAGCAATGTATTTCTTTTACTGGTGAAATGGCTGAAAAAACGGGGGAAATAATTGTTAGAGAACTTGGTTTGGTTAATACAGATGCCGTTGAGGAAAAACATGAAAAAGCTAATTAGAAATATTCCCATTCCATTTGCAGGTGTTATGTTAGCTTTAGCAGTCGGCGGAAATTTATTAACACCTTTTAATCCAATTTATAAAAACATATTTGGTGTACTATCGGCTATATGCTTTGTACTATTTACATCATCTGTTATGATTAATTTTAGTAGAATTAAAGAAGCTTTTAATCACCCTGTTTTATCTAGTGTTATGCCAACTTATTCTATGGGAATTATCGTATTATCTACATACATTATTCCAATCAACAAATCTGTTGCATTCGGTTTTTGGGTGCTAGGTTTATTAATGCATATGGTTTTATTATTGATTTTTACTAAAAATCATATCTTTAACTTCAAGATCAAGAAGGTATTCCCTTCTTATTTTATAGTTTATGTTGGTTACGTTTGTGCAAGCGTAACAGCGCCAGCCTATGCAATGCAAGCTCTTGGACAAACATTATTCTATTTTGGCCTAGGATGTTATTTAGTTCTATTACCAATTATCTTGTACAGAACTTTGAAAGTTAAGGATATTCCGGTACCTGCTTTACCCACCGTTACTATTTTTGCTGCACCAGGCAGCTTATTATTAGCAGGATATATGAGCAGTTTTAGTGGAAGGAACATTTATTTAACAAATATATTGCTTTTTCTTTCAGTAGTTTCTATTATCAGTGTATTATTCTATTTCCCAAAAATGTTTAAAAATGGGTTTTTTCCAAGTTACTCAGCATTTACATTCCCATTAATCATTAGTGCTGTGGCTGCACTAAAAACTAGATTTTTTCTTTCTAGTTTAGAGTATGAAATTTATTACTTAAACTTATATTCTGAATTTATTCGTTATTTTTCA
>DATFJG010000037.1:0-18917 GCA_035269305.1 Clostridia bacterium | reverse complement strand
ATAAATACTATTTTGAAATCTAATATAAAATTAGACAAAAAAGATGAGCAATCCTATGTAATAAACGATTATAAGCTGAAGGCATATGAAAACTTGCATCTGTCTTTTGCTAAAAAACCAGGCTATTCAGAATTGTTTACTCATGATAAAACAATTTTTATGATCAGGCTAATGATTATTCAAAGTTTAATATTACTCCTTATTTTTATTGTAAAAAATAAAAGAATTAAGCAATTTATTGGATCAATTTTTGTCATATCATTTATTGGATATATGAGTATTGCAAGTTATGGAACTGTTTTTAATCTAATTCTCTTCAGTTTTCTAATGATACCGGTTCTAATAATTAGTTGGGTAATTTATTATGTTCAAAAAAATAAAAATTAGAGTAATCAAGTAAGATGGGGGATTAGATTGATAAAAAAACTTATATTATGCCTAGTGATAATATTTTTAATGGGATTAATGGTTTCGTGTGTTTCAAATGACGCCAATCAAGATAACGATTTAGAAGAGATTCCAAAGGGTTATAAGCTTAACAAAAACCAATTAGATAATGTTGAATTTCACGAAGATAGAATATATGGTTTATATAGATGGGTAAATCCTGAAGATAATAGTGATTGGAAGGATGCTCTATGGTCTTTTAGTCCTTATGAAGAAGCTAATCTTATTGCTGAAGGAAAAGGACTTAGTTTTCGAGTCAGTAAAAATAATGAGTATATTGCGGTTGAGAAACAGGGCGCTATTGAATTTTATAATGAAGATGGTAATCTATTAAAACTTATTTCAAGTGAAACAATAAATACTGAAGATTACGCAATGGTTCAACTAGAAAAATGGAATGATAACAGTAATACTTTGTGGTGTTCACTAAATGAAACTTATAATACCATTGCTTATATAAAAATAAATACTGAAACCTGGGCATTAGAAAAGTATGATGATTTAAACTTTAACTCAGCTGAACATGTATTAAATCCAAACACAGGATGGATTGTTTATAGTGACTATCCGGTTTTCTTAGAGATAACTGCATTTGATGAATATATGGAAAGTGAACAGATGACAACATTATCAATTTATAACTTAATGACAAAAGAAAACATAGAAATAGAAAAATCTGAAACAAATCCTTTTAAGCCAAAATGGAGCAATGACCATGAGATTTTATACTATATTGGGAATCAACCATTCTTTTATAAATTAAAGGAACAGTAAAAATAATTTAAAATTAGGTATATAAAATATTATTTATAAGGAGAATTATGAATAAAAAGAAAGGTTGCTTGCTCACTATTATATTTCCAATATTTGTGGTTTTAATAATAATACCATTGCTAAGAGATAGAAATGAGATAATAATTACGAATCTAGTAAATGACAATATTGAATTTTTAAATGAGAGCATTAATGAAAACAATTATGATAAAATATATCAAATAAAACAAGTGAAGCAAATCAGAAAATATTCCTTTGATGAAAAGGAAATATTTATTGATTTCTTTTGTACCGGAGTTGGGATTGCTCCAAGTGGTGCATATTATGGTTTTTATTATACGAGTCTTGATAAGCCAAGAGGCTTTCAAAGTGGTAATGAAACACTAGAAAAGAATGAAAAATATTGGGAATGGGAAGAAGTTAATGGTGATAATTATTATAAGACAAAACGAATTAAAGCACATTGGTATTATTATGAAGCAGGCTTTTAATTAATAGTAGTATAGATTAAATTTTAGGAGGTGTGAACAATGAAAAGAAAAGTGATGGTTTTTATAGCTACAAGTTTGGATGGTTATATTGCAACTGAAGACGATTCATTGGATTGGTTATACAAAGTAGAGGGGGAAGGAGATAATGGGTATTTTAAGTTTTATGATACAATAGATACCATAATTCTTGGTAGAAGAACTTATGATTGGATAATGAATATTGAAGAAGATTTCCCTTATAAGAATAAAGAATGTTATGTATTCTCTACTTCAAAACAGGAGGCATCAGATCACGTTGCTTTTGTTAATGAGAATATAGTTGAGTTTATAAATAAGTTAAAAGATACTGAAGGAAAAAACATTTGGATAGTTGGCGGAGGTAATTTATTATCCGATTTCATTAAAGAAAACCTTATCGATGAGTTTATTATAACTGTTGCGCCGACACTTCTTGGCAATGGCATTCCTTTATTTAAAAAGCAGGATATAGAAACAGAGTTAGAATTAAAAAATGTTCATAGGTATAATCAGTTTGTTGAACTTCATTATGTTAAAAAGTAAAGAGCTAAAGAAAATTGAAATGATTTTTTACTTGAGTTAATCGTTAAAACTTTATAAACATGTATGTACAGCTATAGATTATTTAAATTTAATAAGGAGTTAAATATATGATTACAAGGGATATGTACATTGATAAATTAACAGGTCTACCGAACTTTGTTAGTTTCTTTAGAGAAGATTTCAATACAGTATTTGATTCTCAAGGGCATATGCTATTACTAAAAGTAAAACCCTTAAAGATTTTAAATGCTAAATATGGACGAGAAAAGAGTGATGTACTGATTAAAAAGTTGGGAAAGTATCTCAAAAGGACAATTTCTAATAAATGCTATAGACATGAAGGAAATGGTTTTTTAATTGTATATAAAAACATGTCTGATCAATTACTTAGAAAACATACTCAAGAGATTAAGTTAATTTTTAACGGTATTATTGAGTAAGAAAAAATCGATGAGGCCAGATTATTTACCTTTGTTATGCCATATAATAAACCAATTCTATCTGTTGCGGATTACTATAAGCTGTTTTACAAAGTGTATATGGCTGAATATGCATATGAAGATGAAAGTGAATTACTTCATCATATACTTCAAAAACTTTCTAATTGGGTGAATGACATGATTGATGAAAATACTAAAGTGAGAGAATTTGCATTCAACGATGAAATATCAAATTTACCTAATGCAAAATCTGCCACATTCTACCTCGAGGAATTAGAGTCACGAAGCAAACAATATGCTATTATGTTTATTGATGGTGATCATTTAAGAAAGTTTAACGAGAAGAGTTATAGTTTTGGTAATAAGGCTATTAGAATCATTGCAGATACCATTAAAAACTCAATTCGTAAAACAGATAAGGTTTTTAGGTGGTTGAGTGGTGACGAGTTTATTGTAGTTGCAAAAGATATCGAACATGATGAAATATCTAACCTAGCTGAGAGGATCAGAAAGAATGTTGAAACTAGATTTCTCGATTTTGAAATCCAAGCCACAGTTTCTATAGGAATATCGCGATTTCCAGAAGATGCTCTAGATGTTGAATCTGCACTCTCTAACGCTGAGTTAGCAAATAAACATGCCAAAAAAATGGGGCGAAACAGATACATTTACTACAATTATGATTTAATAAATAATACAATATATTAATTTAATCATTTATATTAGTCCGTCATTGATAACATGTTAGAAATGAATTTTATGAATGATGAAGTAGATAATGAAAAGGAATAAGCTCCGTTATTCCCACTAATGAATTAACTCACGATAAGATATTTAGAGACCATAGCAAGATGAAATATAATATAGACTTTATAAATAAGTTTGAAATTTTAGAAGAAAAGTGAGGAAAGTTATGAATTTTACCGTAATAGATTTTGAAACGGCTAATAGCAAAAGGGCCAGTGCTTGTTCAATAGGCATTGTAAAGGTTGCTGATGGGGTATGTGTACTAGAAAAGGAATGGTTAATAAAACCGCCTACAATGGATTTTAACTGGAGAAATATACAGATTCATGGCATTAGACCTGAAGATGTAATGTATGCCCCTACCTTTGATGAACTTTATAAAAAGGAGCTAAAGCAGATCTTAGAAGGAGCACTCATTGTGGCACATAATGCTAGTTTTGATATTAGTGTCTTAAGACATATGCTTGATTATTATCAGATTGATTATCCAACGTTTGATTATCTATGCACTGTGAAAATAAGCCAAAAGACATGGCGTCAACTCAGTAGTCATCGATTAAATCTTGTGTCAGATTATTTGGGATTTGATTTCAAACATCATAATGCACTTGAGGATTGCTTAGCTTGTAGCAACTTGTTGGTTAGTGCATGTATAGAAAAAAAGTCTAAAACACCTCTTGCATTAGCTAATCACTTAAAGATTGGTGTTGGTAAACTATATCCCAAGGGATATAAGCCATGTAGTATTAATAGATATTAAATAATAAATGAGATTTTGTAATTATGAGTCAATCTATAGCTTTAAAAAAATATAATATAAGGAAAAGATATTACTGGAGGAGAATAAATGGATTTAAAGTCACTACAAAATAAAAAACTTAACTTAGAAAAGAAAGTAGCTTTATTAAAAATCTTAAAAGAAGAACGTAATGAAGCCAGCGTTCAGATGGAGCAGGCCATGGATGTTTTTAAGAAAGAATCAAAAGACGTTGAACAAATGGAAAAAAGTTCACTAAAGTCATATGTAGCAATGATTGCTGGAAGATATGGTGAAACCCTTGAAAAAGAACGTCAAGAAATGGTTGAAGCTAAACTGAAATATGATCGTGCAAAAGAAGCTTTTAAAAGGTTAGATGAAAAAGTTAAACATCATGAATCGTTAAATAAGGAACTTGAAAATATAACTAAAGAGTATAATCAAAATATTAAAGCGTTAAAGGAAAAGATGTTAAAGGAAGACACTCATTTTAAGAATCTTTATGAGAGCAAAAGAAATGCTTATGATCAAACATCTAAGGAATTAATAGAATTAGTTGAGGCAATTGACGCAGGAGAAATTGTTTTGCAAGAGTTGAATGAAGCAAAGAGCGCTTTTGATTCTGCAGCAAATTGGGGTGTTTTTGACATGATAGGTGGTGGACTACTAGCTACTATGGCAAAGCACAATAAAATTAACGAAGGAAAGCGAATACTTAATAGTGTTTCTAATTCTCTTAAGGATTTTAATCGAGAATTAAAAGACGTCGACCAATCAAAATTTGTAGATATGAATATTGATCTTTCAGAATTTTTAACATTTGCTGATTATTTCTTTGATGGTATATTTGCCGACTTCACAGTTCAATCACGTATAAATAACGTTAAATCTAAAATAGCCACAGGTATTAGAGAAATTCAGCGAATTAATCAAAAGTTAGTCTATGAAAAAAAATCAATTAAAGAGGAAAAAGCCAAAAATGAAAAGGCTCTTGATGCTTTAATAGTTAAGTATCTATAGATAAAGAGCGATTCATTAAATTAATTAATAAAAAACCAAGCATTCATATTAGATTATAAAATATAATCTTTTGAATACTTGGTTTTATGTTTTCTTCTAAAAAAACAGATTTATTTAGAAGAGTAATAATAAAATACTGTTTTACTTAAGGATGGTATGAATACCTGCAACAGCATCTATATCTGCACCTGGAGTAGTAGAGCCACCGTTGCTTAAATCTGTCAATCGCACATAACTAATCTTATCAGTTGAACTAATGAAACCATTTAGGTCTACAGATGCCGTACCACCAGAAATATTGCCTACTTCAATCCAATTTGAGTTATCTGAGCTCACCTCTAATTTCGTTCCTTCAACTTGTGGGCCAACTTCAAAGACATGAATATCAGCACCAGGACCATCTACTATATACACTTGCTTAAATTCAAGGGTTAATTCTCCATCATCACCTAGGGAGACAAAACCTGCCCAAGGATCTCTGGAGTAATTAGGTTCTCCAAGTGAATCATTAGGATTATCCATAGTATTAGAACCTGTCCCAACATTAAAATCAACTACATAGTCTGCAAATGATTTTACACCTGAACTAACAGTAATGCTATTGCCTTGATCATCAGTATAATCTTTCTCTTCAGTTGAAATTGATGTTGTTTTTGTAACAGTATTGATTCCAGCTACCGCATCAATATCTGCTCCTGGTGTTGTTGAACCGCCGTTACTTAAATCTGTTAATCTAACATAACTAATTTGATCAGTTGAACCAATATAACCATTTAAATCAACAGAAGCAGTACCGCCAGAGATATTGCCTACTTCTATCCAATTCGAATTATCTGAACTTACTTCTAATTTCGTTCCTTCAACTTGTGGACCAACTTCAAAGACATGAATATCAGCACCAGGTCCATCAACTATATAAACTTCTGTAAATTCAACGGTTAATTGACCCTTATCACCAAGTGAAACAAATCCAGCCCAAGGATTTCTTGAATAATTTGGTTCGCCAAGAGAATCATCAGGATTATCCATCGTGTTAGAACCAGAACCCACACTAAAGTTAACTACTTGGTCAGCAAAGGCTTTTTCTCCTGAGCTAATGATGACATTATTGCCTTGGTCATCTGTATAATTATTATCTGAATCACCAGGAACTTTAATCAAATCATCATCTTCATAAGTTCCTTTAATATCCATTAAAAATCTAGCAAATAAAGTACAAGCCTCAGCACGTGTTAAAGGGTCCTGTGGTCTGAATAGGTTATTTGCACCTTTTACTACATTATACTCTATTGCTAAAGCAACATAGCTTTTTAAATTAGGGGATATTTCATTACCATCTTCGTAGGAATCTAGTATTGATAAATCAGCACTTGATAAATCTAAACCCTCATCTACCATAGCTTTGACCATTGCTACTGCAACGTCTTCTCGCACTGCGATATCATTCGGCAAGAATACTTGTGTGCCATCTGATTTTTCAAAAGCTGTTAAGTATTTTTTTGCCGACATAATATAGTTATAGGCCCAATGACTTGAAGGTAAATCACTATAAGGCAGCTCATTTCCCGTATATTCTGGTAAATCAAATGATAATGCAAGTAATTTAGCGAATGCTGAACGACTAAAACCATCATTTGGTCTGAATGTACCATCAGAATAACCACTGATAATTTCCTGTTCTACCATGTATTGAACATAAGGGTATGACCAATGCTCAGGTGATAAATCTGGAAAATCGATTTCTGCAGATTCATTTGCATAAGATGCATTTGGCAGCATATAATTAGAAAATAAAAAAGTAAAGATAAAAAGTAGAATTAAAAGTTTGGAAGATTTTTTGTGAAGCTTCATAAACATAATTATTATCTCCTTTCTACAAATAGGCGCTTTTTAATAATTCTGTCCCTAATGAACCTAAGGACATTTTTTATTTATATATGTGAATTTTTCTTCATTAAATGACATAGTATAAGCACCAATTAAAATAGAACATCAAAAATGAAAGAAAAATAGAATAAAGGAGGATATTAAGTACTTTTTCTAGATATTCATGTGTGATTGATTTGCTTCTAATGATAATAAAAGTTTTTCTGTGATTTGAAAGAATACTGCATGGTGAGGATAATGGAATTGCTAATATAATAAAGAATTATGTATTAGGTTTTTAAGAGTATGAATTGAGTGATTGTAAGAAAAAAATAATATAGACTTTTGAAAAAAACATAATCAATTCCTATATTTAATTATACATTTATCAGGAAAAAAATTCAAGTTTATCTTAAGTGTCAAATACGAGTTAACTTATCTGTAGTTAACAAAACATTTTGTACTTTTATTAACATCAGGAATCGAATGAATAAATTTTGTTTATATTGAAGAAATAGTGGTACAAATTAAGTAGAACATGGTTTATAAGATAAAGTTTCATGAAGAAAAAACTATATGAATATTTGCCAAAATGAGAAGCCTAAATTGACTATTAATCAATAGACAAATCTTAGAAACTTAGAATTGTATTAGTGCATAAGTATTTATTTCAATAGTTTTTACAGTTTAGTAATTATGTAATTAGGAGAATGAATGGAGGAATAGTATGATACATGGTGGGAAGAATCCTCAAGATTTTTTAGAGAATTTGAAAAATGACTGGAGAAAAGAAAAATTATCTCAGGTTCGTGAATTGATTCTTTGTCATTCACAATTGACTGAAGGTATGAACTACGGCATGTTGTCCTATGGAAATCCAAGTGATGATGAACCACTTTTTCATTTAAATGCTCAAAAGAATTATGTGAGTCTTTACGTAGGTGATATTAGTAAAATTGACCCTGATCAGAGCATATTAAAGGGTCTTAACCTCGGTAAGGGTTGTATACGCCTTACAAAAACTAAAAACATACCAGACACAGGTTTAGAAGAATTTATTCAAAAAGCTGTGGATTTATGGCTTGAAGGAAAAGATACTTCTTGTTAGATAAGAAAGGAGAGTAGTATGAACTTAGGTGCATTTTCTATTAGCTTAACTGTTAAAGATTTACAAATATCAAAAGATTTTTATAAAAAATTAGGTTTTAATATCTTTGGTGGCAATGAAGAACATGGTTATTTGATAATGAAAAATGGCGAGACAATTATTGGATTGTTTCAAGGTATGTTTGAAAAAAACATACTAACCTTTAATCCTGGATGGGATCAAAATGCTAATGAGTTAGAAGATTATTTAGATGTTAGAGAAATACATGAAGCTGTTAAAAATAAAGAAATCTCAACTGAACAAGAGGCATTAGCAGGAGAAAAGGGACCAGGTAGTTTTGTTATTTTGGATCCTGATGGAAATCCCATATTAATCGACCAACATATATAATGAAATTATTGTTTAATTATCTCGATTAAAGTATTATAAAAGCCCAAGGTCAATTGGGCTAATGATTTTACTCAAAGGTTAGAGTTTATAATGTATTATGAAATTACAAAAAAATGTACTAGATTATACCATTTCAGAATTCAGTTTATTTGAATTTTTCCTTCTCTATTCTTCGACGATAACGAGACATAATACCATATTTGTTTGGCATGACTGCAATAACAGGTAAAAGTCCGTTAAAAATAAAACCGATGACTAAGTGTATGTTCATAATTGGATGATGAATAATACCTGATGATTTATACAAAGAAATCATAATAAAAGCATATGGTAAATGGAGAATAAAGGATGATCGAATACCTGGATTAATTATTTTTTTGCCTTTTAAGCCCATAGCCAGGTGTGATAAGCCTTGGAAAATTAAAAAGTAAGGAATCCATGCACTGAAGGATAGATGAATAAATCCTAGCCCTGAAAAAAATGGTATCACGAGCCATATAAAAATGAAGTTTATCCAGAAAACAGCTGTCTTATCTATTGGAACAATAGCATCAGAAGGATTTATATTTAGTAAATTTTTGTTAAAAAAATCATCAAATCCACCAGGTAAAATATACTCTTCAATTTCATGTACAAGATAAAGTGGAAAGGCCAATAGTAACATAAATTCAATCAATTCTAAACGAAAGAATACGGGAATAAGGGTAACAATAATATAAACTAAAACAAGTATGGCTGAATTTTGCCAATGATTCTTGATCCATTCTAAATATTTGTTAGACATAAGAAAACCAACCTTTCTATATAATTTATATAGTCAACACTGTGTTGATGTATTGTCATTGTATTTCGAATATGATAAATATTCAATAAACAATATTTGCAAATTTGTTGAGTAGAGAAAATAATGAAAGGAGCAATCATGTTGTTAGAGATTAATACAACTGAGAAAAAAATAATGGATGCTTTTATGAAATTGTATGCTGATCATCCAATTGATAAAATTAGCATAAAAATGATTATGGAGATTGCTGGGTTTAATCGTGGAACATTTTATCTGCATTATATGGATATTTATGATTTAAGAGAAAAAGTTGAAGATATTTTTACTGTACAATTAAAAGACATAGGTCAAAGAGTAGCAGAAGAATTTATCAATGAGGGAAATCTTTTAAGAGCTTTACCAGAAGTTGAGTTTTACGAGAACACAAAAGAGTATTTGAAGGTATTATTGACCATACCAGGCAAATCTCAATTACCTGTGATGATGAAGAAGGAACTGAAGATTGCACTGCATGAGAGGTTTGATTTGAACTTTAATCAAGATACATTTCAAATCTATGCCTTAGAGTATCTTACTTCTGCTCAATTAGCCTTGATCACTCAATGGATTAAAGATGATATGAAAGTACCATTGGATGAAGTAACCAAATTTATGTATGAGATGAGTACAACGGGTGGTATTGAATATTTAAAGAATAGCTATCAAAAAAACTGTAGAGCCATTAAGATATTGGAATAAATAAATACCAGCGTTAGAAACTACCAATGGATTTTTTTGACCATTTGTCTAAATAACTTTCATGAAAAATGAATTAAAATTTACATAATTTAGAGATAACTGAAATATATAAAAATAAAAGAAGGTTTCTATAGAATATCCATGAAAATATGGAATATATATTCATGCAATAATCAACTTCAAAGAATTAATGAAAGGTTATTTAATACATCATTTGTATAGAGTATTATTGAAAAGAGGCGAGTAAATATGATTGATAAAAGAATAATCGAATGGCTACTTAACAGTGATGTTTCTATACAATACCAAGTAACACTTGACCTACTTAAAAAGGAAGAAGTAAAATTAAGAGAAAGAATTGATAAAGAAGGCTGGGGGGCTAAGTTATTGTCATTACAAAACAATAATGGCCATTGGGGAAATGGATTTTATCAACCCAAGTGGACTTCTACTCACTATACTTTATTAGATTTAAAAAACTTAAATATACGAAGTAATATTGATAGTATCCAGAAGATACTTTCGAAAATTCTTCATAAGAACAAAGCTGTCGATGGGGGAATTAATCCCATTGGTTCTGTTAAGGAAAGTGATGTATGTATTAATGGTATGTTTTTAAATTATGCATCATATTTTAATGCTGATAAAAATGGATTAAAGTCTGTTGTGGATTTTATTATAAGTCAACAATTATTAGATGGGGGATTTAATTGTCGTTATAATAGAAAAGGGGCTACACATAGTTCTTTACACTCAACTATTTCAGTTATTGAAGGTATCCATGAATATTCTAAAAAGGGATATAACTATCGTTTAGATGAATTATTAAGAATAGCTATTCAAGCGAGAGAATTTATTTTGATGCATCATCTGTTCAAATCAGATAAAACAGATGAGGTTATAGATCATCGCATGACAATGCTATCCTATCCATCTAGATGGCGGTATGACATATTAAGAGCTTTAGATTATTTTCAAATGGTTGATCATAAGTATGATGAAAGAATGAATGATGCACTAGACCTTTTGATTAAAAAACAAAGAAAAGATAAAAAATGGCCAGTACAACACAGGCACATAGGCGCCTCACATTTCGATATGGAAAAAACTGGACAACCAAGTAGATGGAATACCCTAAGAGCCCTTAGAGTGATTCACCATTTTGGGTTTGAAGATAAAATAAAATAACCTTTAAGGAGGTATCAGATGAATATTCCCAATTATATAAAAAGTATATTGAATGATCATGAGTTATGCACAATGGCTACTTGTTGGCAGAATAAACCTTATTTGTCTTTAATGACTTATACTTATATAGAATCAGAAAATATAATTGTTTTAACAACTAAAAAAGACAGTAAAAAGTTCTTTAATATTGAAAAAAACAAAAATATATCCATATTACTTTTTTCAGAAGTTGATGAGTTAAGTGTTACGCTTTTAGGTACAGCTAAACTTCTAACTGGAGAAAAAGAAGCCTATTATAGAGCAATACACATGGAAGCAAATAATAGACCACAATTCATTTTAGGAGAGGCCATAGGTTTAATTCTTTTTTCTATTGAAGAAATTGTTGTTTCTAACAACAAAGACGAAGTTAAATACTATTAACAAATAGTTTAGTAAAAAAACGAATAATTAATAAACTAGGAGGCGTCAATTGTACGAAAACAATCGAGGACCCGAAGAATATTTCGACCATAAGAAAGAACTAACTTATAAAAGAATTTTGCCACTTATAATACTTTTATTATTATTAATTTCAACTATTATGTTCTATGTTTTGAACACAGAAAGAGTTGAAAGAAATGCTGTTAGTCTTGATCCACAAATCAATCAAATCAAGGATTATATTTCTAAGCATTATATTTCCAGTTTAGATGAGTTATTTAATAGAAAAACTGCAGTTGAAAGTAGCAGTGACAATAGAACTTATGAAATCGCAGGTATGAATTTTGAAGAAGGTTTCTACAGAGACACAGGATATCATAGTATTAATAGCAGCATTGATAGTCAACAAAAAATATATATGATTAACAATCCAAATTATAAAATATTTCTGTACGAAACAGATGATGAATTGCATATTGTTGGTTATACCTTTGATTATCAATATTTAGTTGAGGAGGAAATTAAATGAAAGATCTGATTACTGCTTTAGTCGTCGCAATTGCATTGTTACTTTTATTGCCTTTTTTAGGTATAAATACCACTATAATCTTTAGAATGATTGAATGGAGTACAAAATATATTTTACCTTGGTTCGGTCTGTTCTGGTTAGTAAAAATGGTTAAGACATTAGATCATATGAGTAAGAATAATAACAAAAAAATTGAGAACGATGAGGTTTAGGATGCATAGAATAACATTGAAAGACCTAAATAAAAACAAATGTTATAAAGTTTTAACGAAAGGAATACTATTATTGTATGTTGTTTTGATGTTAGTATATGTTTTTAGAGATACCTTATATGCACTGAGTAATCCATACCTAACAATATTTCCATGGACAGTACCTAACTTAATTCCAAGTTTTTTATTTACAATAATAGGAACATTTTATATTTTACCTACTTTACTGAATGAGAAAGAATCTTCAATCATCCGAAATACTTATGGATAGTCAATGTTTTGAATTTAGTTCTTTTTTCTTCTATAGAACTAATGTATGTTATATTTGTTTTAGGTGTATGGGACAACAAGGATATAATGGCTACAATTATTGGGATTGTCATAGCAACACTAAGCTACTATAAGATAAGAAAATTATTTGTAGTTGGGGATTTTAAATAATAAGTTTAAGAAAAAATTTAAACTTGGATTTATTTTCAGCTGCTATTGGTAGCTTTTTTAAAATATCTTATTAAACTTTACATTTTTATCGCTTAATGTAAATGTATAAAATAGTTTGTACCGTTATATGATAAATGATAACATTAAACAGATGGTATATCAATAGTAAGCATATCATCATGTAATTAATCGTAGTTTTCAATCAAATATTATGGAGGATTTTATATGCATGAGTTAAGTATTAAAAGCGTAATTAAAGGTTCAATTGAAACGTATAAAAAAGAATGGCAAACACTACTGATGATTAGTTTTCTTTCTGCTTTAATTTCAGTTTCTGGGGAATTAATGGCGGTATTATTTAAAGATTTTAGACCAGAATTTATGATGCCATTACTGATTTTAATTGGATATGTTTTCAAGTTTGTTAGATTTTATTTAGTAGGGCGATTAACTGTTACATTAATGCTTGCATCAAAAAAGTCATTATCCAATGAATCCCTTCAGATTTGGGATATTTTTGAAGAAGCAAAATCTACAACATGGCGGTATATTGGGTACACCATAATTTTTGGTTTAATAATGACTTTTTCATTTTTTCCTATTGGTTTCACAGTATTTCTGGCAGAGATATTTAATTTTCTTTTTCCTATAAAGATCATTCTGTATTTAGTAGGGGCTGCACTACCAGCGTACGTAGGAACAATATATTATTTTTCATTAATTACTGCCGTTGTACATCCTGAGAATTCAGATATTTTTTCTTTTAGTAAAGGATTGGTTAAAGATAACTTTTGGAAAGTATTTTTATTGTTATTAATATCTCTAGTAACAATATTTTCGGATTTTTTACTTATAGGAATATTTAATTTTTTAGAACTAAATATAATTGATAATTTAGCTCTAGAGTTCCTATCAAGCGTTCAAAATGTTTTATTCTTACCATTTACAGTTTTAATAAGTTTAGAAGCAATGAAAACATTAGAAGGTAAGGAAATAACTCGAGAGTACAATGCTAGTTAAAAATCTTAAACAATAAATCACTGTATTAAGTACATTAAAAAAATCTAGGCATAAGGGATTATTGGAGGTCTAGTAATATATAGAAACTTGATTTATTAAAAGGAGGATTAAATATGAAACTTCAAGAAATATTAGAACAGTTAGAAAATATTGAAAGAAATATGGGTGAAAAGAAATCTAAAAAAATGAATCTACCAGTTGTCAAAAAAATAGTTAAAAGATTAGATGCGTTTATAACGACATGTGATACTTGTAAAGTTCTACGCAGTGATTTTATAACTGTTATTGGAAAAATGAGTAAAGAAAGTAATCCAAAATACAATAAAAAATTCAAAGAACTGACTAATGATGCTACTAAACATTTAGAGGAAGTCCATAACCTGGTACCAGAAGATCATTATACAAATATCTATATGTCTTATGGTGTAGCTTTAGGTTTAGTTTTTGGTGGAGCATTTTCTCAAATGATAAACCAAACGGCTCTTATCGCTATAGGTCTGCCGATTGGAATTAGTATAGGACTTTCCATTGGAGCAAAGAAAGATGAAGAGGCAAAAAAAGAAGGATTGCAAATATAGTAATACTATTTGTATTTATATAAAACAGGGCATATTATAACCTAGAAAGATATAGATTTGGATTTTTAGGAATAGGATTATAAAAATTTGAAAAGAGGGAAGATGTCAATTAGTAATCATGAGAAGATAAAAAAACTACATAAGATGATGTATAAACGAAAATCAATACGGAAGTTTGACAAAGATCTTTCAATTTCAGAACAAGAACTAGAAAAATTGAAGAATGAAATTATTAATATCACGCCCCTTATAGAGGATATTAACGTAGAATTTCTAATTGTTGATAGAAAGAAAACTACTGCTTCTCGTGGAGACTATTGTCTTTTAATGTATAGCGAGGAAAAGCCATTCTATCTAGAAAATGCTGGGTATATGCTTGAACAAATGGATTTATTTCTTGCTGAATCCAATATAGGTGTTTGCTGGTATGGTGTAGCCAAACCAGAAACAATGATATATAAGAATCTAAAATATGTTATTATGTTGGCTTTTGGAAAATGTCAACCAGAGGATTTTAGAGTAAATCAATCAGACTTTAAAAGGAAACCAATTAAAAATATCTGGACAGGCAATCTTTTCTTAGAAGTAGCTAATGATATACGTATAGCACCAAGTGGTTGTAATTTACAACCCTGGCGAATTATGTGCGAAGAGAATAATATTAAAGTTTTTAGAGAGTTCAATATGAGTTCCTTTCCTGACAAGAAGAGGGAGCTCTATACAGAAATAGATTTTAGTTTAATTGATATGGGTATATGCTTATATTATATGGATATTTCTTTAGGATATTATGGCTATACTTATATTAGAGAATTAGATTTAGAGCATACACCTAATGAAGAGCTTGTTCAAATAGCAACTTATCATATTAAATAAAATGCTGGGGGAATGATTCCATGATTAATTTCATAATATCATTAATGCTGTTAGTATTATTAAACTACTTATATCAATATCGATTAGCCAATAGTATAAAGCTTTCCTGGTATGAGGAAGAAAATCTTATTAATATAAATGGAAATAAAATTCATATAAAGATTCAAGGGCAAGGCAAACCATTGTTTTTCATACACGGAAGTCAGATGAACTTATATGACTGGCGAAACAATATTGATTATTTTTCGAAGTTTTATACTGTTTATGCAGTAGATATGATTGGTAGTGGTTTTTCAGATAAACCAAAAGTAAAATATAGTCCAAAATATTACGCTGATTTTATTTTGCAGTTACTAGATTATTATAATATTGAAAAAGCCTCTTTCATTGGTAGTTCTTGGGGTGGGGGACATGTTTTATATTTCAGTTTACTCAATCCCGAACGAGTCGAAAAGATGATTATGTCTTCTCCAACCGGTTACGCTCACAAAGAGACTTTACTAGAGAAGATATTAAAGAAATATATTCTTGGTGAGATAACTATGTTACTTGGCAATAGAATAATAATAAAAAAAGAATTAAAATCAATGTTTACAGACAAGACTAAGGTTTCAAAAGAGTTAATTAACTCTGTATTTAAACCTATTTACATGAAGGGTGGGATACATGCTGTATTAAGTGCCTATAGAAATGATGATTTTAGTTTTGTTAAAAATAATCTAGAAAACATTAGTCGTCCTGTAATGATTATTTGGGGCAGGGATGATATTGTTCATTCAAAACAAGCAATGAAGCAAATAGTAGAAAGAATTCCTAATTCTACTTTTATCAATTTAGAAAATACTGGACATTTGCCACATGAAGAAAAAGCAACAGTTTTTAATAAATTTGCTAAGGACTTTTTAGAATCAGAAAAACAAAATTAAAATAAGGGATATAAAATTGTAGTGCTGGTCTAAAGATGATAAAATTAGGATATTAATAGTATTCTTGATTTTATATTCATTTTTTCGAATAATAAAAGTTTTACTATACATAAGAAATAACTATGAATCTATTTTGAATAATCCGTTAATAAAAATTATTTAAAGGAGCTTTTATGATTAAAATATTAATTCAAAATTTAGCTGGTTATGATGCTATTATCTTTGTTGCAGCAATTATCAATTGCATTCTTTTTATTAGAATTCTAAAAGATTTAAAAATAGTCGATGGACATTTTAAACAAACCAAGTTTCTTCAAAATGAATTGTTAGCTTACCGGCTAAAAATAAATGAGCATGAACACTCAATTGAAAGACTAAGAGATGTATTAGATCAGTTTACTACTATTAAGCATAGATTAGACCAGATTAGTGTTTTTTATATTTCTCTAACCAGTATCTTTCCGCTATTAGGTATTTTAGGGACTGTTGTTGCCCTTTTAAACTTAACAGATTTTACAAATAGTATTATAACAGTCAATTTTTCTTTGGCTCTAACGAGTACCTTTTGGGGCATTTTATTTGGTGCAATTAGTAAATTTGGGGAAGGTTTTTTTACTGCTAAACTTGAATTGTATGATAAACTTTATCATGAGGTCCGATCAAGTCTATTGTTAATAGGTGCTGAAAATGAATAGAAAATCATTTGTTGATTTAACGGCACTTTTAGATGTTGTATTAATACTATTTTTCGCCGTATTGATTAATATGGCCAATAGTGTAGAAGTGATATCAGAAGAAAATAATGAAATGATTGATCAAGTAGAAGAAGTTCAAGCGAAGAATAAAGATATGAAAGATGAACTGGAGAAAGCTTTGAAAGATCTTGAACTTAAAGAATCTGAGTTAGCATCATTATATGGTTCTGAAGCTGATGTACTTGAAGATTATCGAGAGATTATTGATCGAATATCTAAAATAGATATTATGTTAGTTGGGGAAAACAATGAGTTGTATATAAACGAAGAAGAAACGGATATAAATATTGTTAGAGAAAGATTAGAGACACCTAGTAGAAGAGATATTTTAGAAGAAGAAATCAAATCTGCTATCAATTTAGCTATAGAAACAAGAGATAAAAGTAGTTTTATTTTTATTCGAATTTCTGTAAATGATAGAGACGTCTACAAGTATGCTTATGATTATCTCACAGAAATTGTTAATACTGTTGTTTCAGACTATGGAAGAGACAAAGTAATGATGTCAAGAGAATTTGAATAGGAGGGTTATTTTGGCTAAAAAGAAAAAAAGTAAAAAGGGTAGAAGTATATTAATAATCGGAATAATAGGTGTAATTATTTTTTTCTTGTTAAGTGGGAATTTTTCATTTGATTTCTTAGGTGGCGGCACAGAAATAGATGATCAAGAAGCATCACAAATTGAAAATGAGAATCCAGAAGAAACATCTGCCATTGTCATTGAAATAATAGATAATAGCATTTTAATTAATGAAAAAGAAGTAGTCTTGGAGGAGTTAATAGTAACAATAGGGGATAACCAACAGGTTATTTTAAGAGCAGAAGATGCTAAACAAATAAAATATGATGAAGTTAAATCACTGTTAGAATCAAATGATATTATTATCATTGAAGAATAGAGTTTTCATACAATATTCAGTTTTAAATCGCTATCTTAATAGAGGCGATTTTTATCTATTAAAGCGGAATAATCTAATATAAACGCCGTAATTTAAAAGTAGATATACAATGTTTTATATTTTAATAGAATTGTGATAATACAAATCAAGAATGGGAGCATGTTATGAAGACATACAAGCAGATAAATCATCTATCGAAAGATTCTCTTGATAAGATGGGATTTAATGGATACACGACGAAAAAAATATTTCAAGTTGAAAGATCTAATGAAAATTCAAACATTAATATAAGAATTGTTGAGAAAGATCTTGAAGAGGAATATATTAAAGAATGGAAGCCATCGAAAGCATCAGAGAAGTATTTCAATGAAGTATTGACCCAGGGATATTCAATAGGAGTATATCATCAAGAGGAATTAATAGGTTTTGCAATATTAGCATACTATGAATGGAACAATTCAATGTGGATTGAAAACATACGAGTATCTGAAAAACACCAAAAAAAAGGGATAGGGAAAGACTTAATCGGTAGAGCATTGGAAATATCGAGAGAGAAATCTGTAAGAATACTTGGATTAGAAACTCAATCGACAAATTACCCAGCCATACAGTTTTACAAGAAATGTGGTTTTACTATTTCAGGAGTAGATTTCGCCAAGTACCCACAAAGAAAAAATGATCTAGAGCAAGTAGCGATCTTAATGACTATTGAAATAAATTAGAAACTTATAAATTAAGGAGTTGTAAATGGCACATTTAACGGGACGTACAGGCTATAAAAATTTAATTGATCGGTACAATCGGTTCCCTCATGGAGCTCCAGAATCTGAGACACTTTTCAAAATTTTAGAAGTATTATTTACCCATGAAGAAGCGTCACTGGTTTCAAGATTACCGATTAAGCCTTTTAGCGTGAAAGATGCAGCTAAAATATGGAAAAAAAGTGA
>DATFJG010000036.1:0-2822 GCA_035269305.1 Clostridia bacterium | reverse complement strand
GAGATAAAAACAGAAAGAATATTTAAAAGAAGTAAAACTAAGAATCTATATCCTGAAGCCAAAGAAGTACTGCCAGCATTAAAAAGTGGGAAAGTTAATGGAACATATAGAGCAATAAAGGCTTATGCCTTTTAAATAAATCTGAAAGAGAGTTTATCTTAAATCCAAAAGTAACTTGACACTATTTAATTGAACACTGGATTTGTATTTTTTTTAGCCTTATTCTATAATAGAAATGTAAAATATTTAAGTATTAAATGAAGTGAGGGCAAACAAATGTTGAAATACCAGTACTATCTCAATAACAATGTGATGTTACGCAAAGAATACTTTGGCGGACTTGTCTTTAATAAAAATACAGGTGATACACTTGATGTTGATAGAGAAACATTTGTTTTATTACAACTGTTAGAACAAAATGCTCAACTACTTAAAAATGAGATTAGCTATCTTATGAAACAATTAAACTACTCATTTGAGAGCTCTGATCTGACCAGAGTACTTAAAAAATTAGTTAGTAATAAAATAGTGCTATATTCTAAAGTAATTTATCGTGATAGGTGTAAGGATAATATAAGTTATGATATTAATGATACTTGGCCAAACAATAATTTTTTAAGTGCACCTGAGACAGTTCATTGGGCAGCCACTTATAGATGTAATTCAAACTGCCCGGACTGTTATGCAAGAAGACACAAAGATTCATTTGAGGAAATGACTTTTAATGAAATAAAAATGATGATAGATAAATTAACTAAAGCTCAAGTCTTTCAACTAGCTATAGGAGGAGGAGAGGCTTTAATACGGGATGATATAGTGGATATAGTTAAATATGCAGCAGATTGTGATCTGGCTGTACATATTACTACCAATATTGATAATTTTGAGAGAAAGAAAGTCCAGAATATGTCCTCACATTTAACAGCCTTACAGTTTGGAATTGATGCAGATAGATTATTAACTGATAAAAATTATCTAAATAGGCTTCACCTATCATATTTAATAGCCCGCGAGATGCAACTTAATCTTGGAGTAAATCTAATACTGACAAAAAAGGCGATTAATAACTTTGATTATATTATAAGATCATTATTTGAAGTAGGGTTTAAAAGAATTGTTTTACTTAGATATAAACCCCATGATAATCATAAACGATGGCTTAAGGAAAATGTGAAACCCGGTGAAATGAAAAACTTTGAACCTGATATGAAAAAGATAATTTCTAAATATAATAGTGTTACATTTCGCTTTGATTGTGCTTTGAGTTTTCTACAACGTAATGTTAATCCTAAAAGAGCTAAAAAGAAAGGCATAAGGGGTTGTGTAGCAGCTGATCGAATCCTTGCCATAGGACCTGATGGATCAATCTATCCCTGTTCACAAATTATAGCTGAAGATGCTAAAATTGGTAATATCTTGAAAACAGATTTTACTGCACTTATCGGTAATTCTAAAAGGTTGAAGAAATATCGTAATTTTAGAAATCAGTTTCCATTTCGTTCAAGTATTTGTGGAATATGTAAAGCAAAAGATCACTGTGGGGGTTGCCGAGTATTTAGTAATAATAGGAAAAAAGAAGATATAGGATGTCCTGAACCAATTATTGGGGATATCAAAAATTGTGGCAAATATGGTAGAAAGGCTGACCTTAAACACTATTTTAAGACCCATAGTTATATCAATGTAGGAACCTATATGGAACGTTATGGTGTTGGACAAAAGAGAGCAGTTAAGGAATTGAAAAATAATGAATGGTTAGATAAGAGCTTTGATTCCAAGACTGGAAGAAAAAAATCAGATTATTACGTGGAAAGAGAAAATAATATTGTTTATGAAGTTCAAGATTTAATTGGTTTTACCAGTTCGGGAGTACCTTTTGCAACAGCTGAAGAAATTAAAAAATGGATAGATGGTGATAAATCATATCCTAATTGGTTGAAACGAATTAATAATATATTTTAAATAATATAAATAAAAGGATGTAGATTATGGAAATAATTAGTGTACGAAAAGGATTTACTGCAGATCACAGTTCAACCTCTTATGAATTTTTGGCTATTGATAAACCTTTAACTCAAAAAGATATAGATGAAGTCAGTAGTTTATCAAGCAGGGCTACGCCAGATGATAGAGCAGTAAAATTTTTTTATAATGGCGACTTTAATGATCTACCAGGCGGCTGGTGGCCTTTAATGGAAAAACATTATGATATTTTGTATTCAGAAAGTTATGATTGGTGGTTGTTTGCTGTTGCTTTTTCAGAATCAGACCCAGTTAAACAAAAAGAAATATCACGCTATGCATTTTACGGTCTTGAGGACCTTGGAGTAAATATTAATATTGTTGATGATCGCATTATTGTTTCTTTTAGCTGTATTCTTGACTATGGTGAAGCCCATGAAATTTTAGACAGTAATAATAGTTATGGATATAAAAATAAAAAAAATAATTTGAAAGATTATTTAAAGTATGATCCTTTATTTCAACTTCTTGCAGATATAAGAGAACAACTATTAAAAGAAGATTATAGGGTTTTTGATGTTTTTTGGCATGAGTATGGCCAGCTTCTATATTCTCAAGAAGAAATAAAAGAACTAGAACTTCCCTATACTAATGAATTTGATCATGATTCTTTACCTAATAATCTACAGTATTTAGCGAGATTATTAAGGCGTATTTAGTAATTATAACTTTATTTGTATGTGAACTACTTGATAATAAATTGACGAATAACTTACACATTTTTTTGATACTCTATTAATATCATGTTTGATAAAAAATTATTTGATTGCAATACGAAAATAGATATTTATTTAATATTT
>DATFJG010000035.1:0-3540 GCA_035269305.1 Clostridia bacterium | reverse complement strand
ATTTTAGAACAGATCAAAAATTTAAATAGCGAAAAAGAAGTAACCGTTATTTTAGTTTCACATTCTATGGAAGAGGTTGCTAATTTAGTTGATCGACTAATTGTTTTAGATCAAGGCAAAAAAATCTTAGATGGTTGTGTTAGAGATGTATTTAAGGAATACGATCTTCTAAAAGAAGTTGGTCTAGGTGTACCCCAAGTAATGGAACTTGTCGTTGCTTTAAATAAAAAAGGATTTAACATCCCAGAAACAGTTCTTAATGTAGAAGAAGCAAAAAAAATTATTCTAAATCATATTCGAGGTGATGTAGATGATTAGAGATATCACAATTGGACAATATTATCCAAGTGAATCAATTATTCACAAATTAGACCCTCGATTCAAGATAATTGCAGGATTTATATACATGATTTCAATTTTTCTTGTAGACCAGATCCCTGGTTACGCTATTGTTTTGGCTTTTATAGGCGTAACCATTGGGTTATCTAAAATTCCTTTAAAATACATTATAAAGGGCTTAAAACCAATTATGATGATTATAATATTTGCATTTGTTATTAATGTGTTTTTTACACCTGGAAGAATACTTTTAGAGTTTTGGGTATTAAAAATTACTGAAGAGGGCCTTTATAGAGGATTCTTTATGGCTTCCCGGTTAGTATTTTTAATAGTAGGAACATCTTTACTAACTTTGACGACATCGCCAATTAAACTAACAGATGGCATTGAGCGGTTACTAAATCCATTTAAAAAAATTGGATTACCAGCTCATGAGCTAGCGATGATGATGACAATTTCGTTGCGATTTATTCCTACGTTGCTTGATGAAACAGATAAAATAATGAAAGCACAAATGGCAAGAGGCGCTGATTTTGAAAGTGGTAGTATTGTTAGAAGAGCAAAGAGTTTAATACCTTTACTTGTACCTTTATTTATTTCTGCTTTCCAAAGGGCAGATGATCTGGCAATGGCAATGGAAGCACGTTGTTATCGTGGTGGCGATAATCGTACAGCAATGAAGGTTTTAAAATACACCAAGAAAGATATATATGCTAGTCTGTTTTTACTTTTATATTTAGTTGGATTAGTGTTATATAAGATGATGTGACCCTATGATAAAAAACTATAAAGGTGTAGTTGAATATGATGGCTCTTCTTTTTACGGCTGGCAGAGATTAAGAAATAAACGAACAGTGCAACATGAAATAGAAAAGTGCTTAAAGAAAATACTCTATAAAAAAATTAAGATTAATGGTTCTGGTCGAACGGATGCCTTAGCACATAGTACTGGACAAGTCATTAATTTCAAAGTGGATTTAAAAATTCCGCTGATAAAATTTAGAGAAATATTAAATGAAAATTTACCCACGGATATTTATTTTCGATCGATTGAAATAACTGAAGATAATTTTCATGCAAGGTATAGTGCAAAGTATAAACAATATCGCTATAAAGTATATACGCATCAAGATAAAAAAGTTCTTTTAAATAATTATTATTATCATTTTCCTTATGCTTTAGATATTGAAAAGATGAAGAAAGCAAGGGAAAAGATAATTGGTGAACATGATTTTAGAAGTTTTATCGCAAAATCAGTTCATGTAGAAGATTCAATTCGCGAAATTAAGTCTATCCAAATTACACAATCAGATGATTATATAGATTTTGTCATCGTTGGTAATGGTTTTTTATATAAAATGGTTAGAACCATTGTTGGAAACCTATTAGCTGTTGCAAGGGGGAAAATTTCACTTGAAGAATTTGATCAAATAATTCGTGCCCGTGACATCAGAGCAGCAAAGGATACAGCACCAGCAAATGGGCTGTATTTAGAGGAAGTATTTTACTAAAAAATCTTGACATTGACTCTATTTATGGTAAACTATAATAGGTAAAAATATGATTTAAAATTCCTTTCCCGGAGGTAATATTATATATATAAGCAATTAAAATTTTAGGAGGTAACAATGAAATCTTTTATGGCAAAGAAAGAAGAAGTAAAAAGAGATTGGTATGTCGTTGATGCAACTGGCCAAACTTTAGGTCGATTAGCATCAAAAATATCGCCAATTTTAACAGGTAAAAATAAACCTACATATACTCCACACGTAGATACTGGAGATTATGTTATTTTATTAAATGCTGAGAAAGTTAAAATGACTGGAAAAAAAGCTGATGAGAAATTATTCAGATGGCATACAGGCTACATGGGTGGTTTAAAAGAAAGAACTTATGGAGAGATGCTAGAAAAGCAGCCTAGAAAATTATTAGAAAGAACAATTAAAGGCATGCTTCCAAAGTCAAAGCTTGGGAAACAGATGGGTAAGAAGTTAAAAGTTTATGCTGGTAATGAGCACCCACACGAAGCGCAAAATCCAACAAAAATAGAGTTATAAGGGAGGACATATAAATGGCTAAAGTTCAACATTTAGGAACTGGTAGAAGAAAACAATCTGTTGCGAGAGTTCGATTAGTACCAGGTAATGGTAAAGTAACGGTTAATGATCGTGAATTAAATGAGTATTTTAATTATGAGACATTAACAAATGACTTATTAAGACCACTTAAATTAACGGATACATTAGATAAGTTTGATGTTTTAGTTAATGTAGAGGGTGGCGGTTTTAGAGGACAAGCTGGAGCAATCAGACATGGTATTTCTAGAGCTTTATTAGAATATGATGATTCCCTAAGACCTGCATTAAAAGAAAAAGGTTTTTTAACAAGAGATCCTCGTATGAAAGAAAGAAAAAAATATGGTTTCAAAAAAGCGAGAAAGTCTCCACAATTCTCAAAAAGATAAGCTTTTATCGGCATCGTGTATACGATGCTTTTTTATTTATCAAAAATCTGTTATAATGAAAAAAACTGCAAAGATAATTTTACATTTAAAAGGAGAGCATATGACACAAAAATACAAGAAGATTAGTTTACCAAAATTGAATAATTTAGAACCGAATTTAGAATCAACGGCTTTAAAATTAATGGAAGAAGCTGGTGAATTAGCTCAAGTTATTGGAAAATTCAGAGGCTTAAATGGGGAAGTCGTTCATATGGAAACTGAAGAAATATTTGATAAAATTAGTATGGAACTCTTAGATGTAGCCCAAGTGGCTATTTCAATGATGTTTGTTTTAGAAGATAAATATGCAATTGATATTGATGAAAAAGTAGAGCATCATATTTCTAAATTAATCGAAAAGGGGTATATGAAAGGAGAAGCGTAAGATGACAATTAAAAAAAGTTATATTTTACCACATCCACCGATTGTTATTGAATCAATAGGAAAAGAGGATATTGAAAAATGTAGAAAAACTCAAGAGGCAATGAAATCTGTTGCAAAAGAAATAAAAGAGTTATCCCCAGATACAATTATTGTGATTACACCGCATGGAACAGTTTTTTCAGATGCTGTCACAATTAATTACTTTGAAGATTTATATGGAAATTTAGGAAATTTTGGCCATAGTAATATTACAATAGAAAAAAAGAATAACTTATCATTAGTTGAAGAGATTTATTCAGAAAGTCGAATAGAA
>DATFJG010000034.1:0-4106 GCA_035269305.1 Clostridia bacterium | reverse complement strand
ATCACACCTGCTCCGATTATAATAATGCGCATCATACCATCTCCTCAGTCTTTTTTATCTATTTTAAAAGTTTTAAGGCATTCTCAGTGTGGTTGGTTATTATACCGTCAACTCCATAGTAAGCCATTAATTTAATATCTTTTAGATGATCAACTGTATAGACGTTTAACTTTATATCATTTTTGTGAAGTTCATCTACTAATTCTTGATTAACCATTAGATAATAAGGATGTATATATTGAGTATTCAAGTTCTTTAGATATTGAACTACTTGATAGGGTTTTGCAAAAAACAGAGGAGCAATTTTAAGATTACTATTTATATTTTTTGTGATTACTAATGATTCGTGGTTATAGGAAGAAATTATTATTTTTTCTTCTAAATCATATTTTTTTACTTCTTCAATTACTTTTTTTTCTATGCCTTGATTTATATTATATCCTTTTTTTATTTCAATATTTATTAAAGAAAAATCCTTGGTTATCTGTAAGGCCTCTGATAACGTTAGTATCTTTTCACCTTTAAAATTTTTTCCAAAATAACTACCAAAGTCAAATTGTTTGAGTTCTTTTAAGGTATAATCTTTGATAAAGCCCTTACCATTTGAGACCCTATCTATTTGTGGGTCGTGGATTACAACTGCCTCTTCGTCTTTGGTTAAATGAACATCAAATTCAACTCCATTGGCCCCATCTTCTTTTGCCTGTACAAAGGCTGCTTTTGTATTTTCAGGCGTCTTATTTGCTGAACCCCGGTGTGCGATAATCTTTGTATCCACCTTTTTCACCCCTTAAGTAAATAATTCAATTCTGCAATATTCTTTAAAACAAAATCTGGTTTTATAGTCTCATTTTTTAAATCAGATCTTTTAGTCTCTCCGCTTAAAACCAAAATACTATTTATTTTACTATCTTCGGCCATTTTAATATCTGTATATAATCGGTCACCCACCATAGTGATATAACTTTTGTTTACAGCAAATCTCTTTGAAATATAATTTATCATCTCCACATTGGGCTTACCTATAACTTTTGGCATCTGTCCACTTGAGGTTTTCAATAGACTTGCAATAGCTCCACAGTCCGGCATTGACCTGCCTTTTTCTAAAGGGCAAACCCGATCAGGATTAGTTGCAAAGTACTTAACACCATTATTGATCAAATAATGGGCATCCCATAGTTTTTGATAGGTTAAAGTTGTATCAAAACCCAGTACTAAAAAATCAACATTCTTTCTGCTATTTACAACCTCAAACCCATAATTTTCAAAAACTTTTTTTAAAGATTGAGTACCTACCACATATACCCTATTTTGATCTGTTTTTTTATTATTTTTAATATAATCAGCAGTGACCTCTCCGGCATTGACAATTTTTTTTAGCTCGGTTTGTATACCTAAATTAGCAAGTTTTATTTTGTAATCCTCAGAGTTTTTCGAAGAATTATTGGTTAAAAATATATAATCAATAGCTCTTTTACTTAAGGTGTTGAGCAGTTTTACTGCTCCATCAATTAATTCATTACCCAGATATATTGTACCGTCCATATCAAAAATAAAAAGTTTTGTTTCTTTAATTTTATTCATTTAAATTCTCCTCAGCAGTGATTTTAGATTATCAATTACATCTATTAGTTTTCTATATAAAGATAATTAAAAAAAACCTATTTAATGCATAATTTTACCTACAGTTATCCCTAGGTTTACATTAAATAGGTTCTCTTAACTCTAACCTAACATATTAAATTTTCTTTTAAAGGATTTATTAATATATTTATAGACTCTATTTTTATAATTCCATATTCTTTAATAAATTCCTCTTTTTAGATGGTTAATCTCACAAGTCTCTTAACTTAATATCATTTATCTCTCAGAGATTTATCTAAAGTTCCATCAGGCAGCATCCAGTCCGGGTGAGGTTCTCCCCTTTCTTCCATTTGATAGCGTACACAGGACTTATTATCACCTTTACAATAATTATCTATCCATTTCTTTGCTAACCTTCCCTTTTTATAGTATCTTTTCATGGGACAAACTTGATACCATTTACACACCATAGTAATACCTTCCTCAAAATAGATATTTTATGCGTTTCAATTCAGATATATAAATAATTAATGTGTTAATTACCTTCCAATTAAATCTGATGAATAAGCCCTGTATTTTATCACAGTTTTGATAAGACACAATTTTATGTCGCTAAAATTCATTTATCAAACTGAGTCCTTCTAAGGTTATTTCTATTTGACCGGCAGATTTAGTACTTAAATAAAGCTGAACTCTTGCTAAATGGTCAGCATCCTCAGGTACATCACCAAAAGTCCAGCTGATACTCTGCGGATAATTTTTTAATATCGTTTCTGTAAGATTTGCGATTCTGTGATGATAATCACTAGTTTTACTGGTTATTGAGCCGATACTGACCTCGGTGTTATCTGTAACCACCCTTCTTCCCTTGTTGTCATAATAGTTATAATCTTCTTCTGGGAAAAATAGATTAAGTTCTGCTTCTTTTTTTGCTTCAGCAGTACCGTGAACTTTCACTAAATTACCGTCTTTGTTCACATGTTCAATATAAATTACGAATTCCGGGGTTTCAATCTCTTTAATAACATTATCCGGGGGTTCTTCAAGGTCAGGTATAACTTTTTTGATACTACCTTCAGCAGGTTCAAATCGTGCAATATCACCAACTTCTGGTGTCTCATCTGGTTTTTCAACACTAATTAAAGAGGTTTTTTCATCTACTGTTGTTAACTTGACTTCAGCCAGTGTTATTTCAAGCGATTCTTCTCTGTCTTCAATTTCTAATTTACGGATTAATTTCCCTTTTTGTTCTTCTTTTAAACCATCTTTAAAACCTTTATCAATAACCAGACTCTGACCGATTTTTGCTACCACTTCTGCTTCAATTGGTTTTAATTTTGGTAATTTTGCAACCTTAGAAAAACTTTCTTTTTTTTCGACTGTATCTCTTATTAACTCATCAACTGCTGAAGTTATTGCACTTCCTATTGAAGTATTAGCAAAATCATCATCGGAAAAATAGTCACCCACTACATCTTGTATTTCTACACGAGTTTCTGTAGCCTGACCTCTGCCTGTGTAATTTGTTAGGACACTACCAGAAATTATATCAAATAGACGGCCAGTTAACTTCACATCAACTTCAATGCCTGAAAAAGTTAAAGGCCCTACAGATAATTCGGCTGATTTTGTAACTTCCAATTTATCTATATTTCCAATTATTAAGAGATTACTATCCAATAATCTACCTATTTGAGAAGCGGCAAATAAATCAATTGGTTCACCTTTAGTATAATCTAACTGTGATAGGGCTTCACTCACTCTTGACCGATCAACAACAGTAACAATTTCTTTTTGGGCTAATTTAGCTAATTTATCTGTATACTGGTTGGCAATCCACTCTATTATTTCTTTTTCTAAATTCTTATCTTTTGTCCAGGCTAATCCTTTTGATTCAAAACCAATTACTGCAACTCTTTCCGCCTGAGCAACGAGTCCAGCCAATATCACTATTACAAACACCAATGAAAAAATCAAAATAACTTTAAATCTTTTTAAACTGGACATTTCCTTAACCCCCTTGAAATATAAATTGCAAATAATTGATTCTTCTTTATTTCCGGTAAAATATTATTATAAAGAAAACATTTTTATAAATTAATAATTGAAAAACCTTTAGATTATCTAATATATAAATTAATTATAACTGTATCAAATGATGTTGATTTAATTCTCTGCCCAATAAAGGGCTGTTTTAACCGCTTTTTTCCATCCCTCATATCTCTTCCTTCTATCTTTTTCTTTCATGTCGGCCATAAATACCCGATCTACTTTTCTTTTTTTTCTTATCTCATCTAGATCATACCAGAACTTTGTTGCAAGTCCCGCCAGATAAGCAGCACCTGTTACAGTTGTTTCAGTATTGACCGGTCTTTCTACTTTTGTATTGGTCAAATCAGCTAAAAACTGCATCAATAAATTATTTACTGCAGCTCCACCATCTACTTTAACATCTTTTAAATTAAGTTTTGAATCTTCTAACATTGCTTCAATTAGATCCTTACTTTGATAGACTAAAGCTT
>DATFJG010000033.1:0-47999 GCA_035269305.1 Clostridia bacterium | reverse complement strand
TTATATGAATCTTTTTTTCTTTGAAGCTAAAAGTGAATATGAAGCAGTTAATACTTTCTTAGAAAATCGCGAAGAAATTTCATTGGTGATAATCGATATTGCTATGAATAATTTCGATGGCTATCGGATCTTATCGAAAATTAGACATATTGATAGTCAAGTCAAAATTATAATCCTTACTTCTCTTAATACAAGAAAATATTTCGTTAGTTGTTTAAAAATTGGTATAGATGATTATATCCTTAAACCCTTTGATAATGAATTTTTAAAAGCAAGAATTAAACACAGTTTACCTGTTCATGATGAGCCAGTAGATATTGTTAGTCAAGGTATTCTTAAAGATTACTTTAATAAATATTATTCTATTACCCTTGAAAACAATACGAAACTATTTGTAATATTAGGGGTCTTTTATACGAAATCCCAAGGGAATACAATTGCTCTTATTAACAATAAATCAATTGCTGTAGATGAGTTAAAAGCTATTGAAGATGCACTTTATGAGAAATCATTATTTTTGGATTATAAAAATCAATCTTTTATTGGTATTATACCAGATCTCAAATTAAATCAGGTGACTCAGTTAAGAAAGGCTATAAAAGAAGTGCTTGCGAATAATAAAATCAATTTTATTTATCAAAGCAAATTATTGCCAAGTAAAAATAATGAATTGGTGAGTTTTAATTCTCTACTAAAGGAATTAGAAGAACAAATATTTAAGGATATTAAATTTAATTACTCAAATGTTAATAACATTAAAGATTTTTAATTTAATCAATTAATTTCTTGCAATATTCCTGTGTCCCCTTTATAATATTAAAAAAATGTAATAAAGACTAAGATGAGGACACATAAATACTCCCCTTATATGAGAGAGTTAATGGTTGGTGAGAATTAACAAAAAGTATTTATTCTACCTCTAAGTTGCTTAGGTTAAAAACTTAAGCCGTGAAATGCGTTAAATTTTGAGACAAATTAAGGTGGTACCGTGAATAATTCACCCTTATGGAAATAGGGGTGTTTTTTTGTTTTTGAAAGGAGAATTATGGATAAGAAAGTATTAGTGGCTGAGCGAATTGATGAAAATGCAGTTAATGAGTTAAAAAAACATGTAGAAGTTATTGAGGGATACAATTTAAGTCAAGAAGAAATCGTAAAAGAAATAAAAGATTATGATGGAATCATCATAAGAAGTGGGACGATTATTGATGAAGGGTTTCTAAATGCTGCACAAAAACTAAAGATTGTTGGAAGAGCTGGTAACGGGACAGATAATATTAATATTAACGAAGCAACTAAAAGAGGCGTAATAGTAGCAAATACACCTGAAAGTAATACGATGTCTGCGGCTGAGTTAACGACAGCACATATTTTATCTCAATCAAGAAATATTATAAAAGCTAATGAATCAACTAAAAATGGTGAGTGGAATAGAGCGATGTTCAAAGGTAATGAAGTGTATAAGAAAACTTTAGGGATCATTGGTCTTGGAAGAATTGGTTCATTAGTCGCTAAACGCATGAGTGCTTTTGATATGCATGTCATTGCATATGATCCATATATACGTGACAACCGATTTAAAAGATATAATGTTGAAAAGTGTGAAACCTTAGAAGAACTTATTAAAGTATCAGATTACATTAGTGTTCATACGCCTCGAAATAAAGAAACCTATCATATGATTAATGAAAATCATTTACCTTTAATGAAAAAAGGTGTACGATTAACGAATGTTGCTCGTGGTGGTATTATAAAAGAAGAAGCAATTGTAAAAGGGATAAATGAAAATATAATTGCAAGTGCTGCTATAGATGTTCATGAAGAAGAGCCATGTCATAAGAAAAATCCACTTTTTGGATTTGATAATGTATCCGTTACGCCACATTTAGGTGCTTCTACTATAGAAGCCCAAGAAAATGTAGGTATGAACGTAATTGAGCAAGTCATTAAAGCCTTGAATAACGAAATTGTACCAAACGCTTTAAATATACCAACAATGAATCGTAAAGATTTAGAGCTAACAGAACCATATATAAATATCATGGAAAAATTAGGAAAAGTTTATTTTCAAATTTCAAAGAAGCCAGTGTCTTTAGTAGAAATCGAATACTGTGGTAAATTAGCAAATATGAATAATAAATTAGTAACACTTTCCTTTATGAAGGGCTTATTAGAAACAGTATCTGACCATAGAGTCAACTATATTAATGCAGACATTGTTGCTAAAAAAAGAGGTATTACAGTAAATGAACGTCAAAACGAAGCATTCTATAATGGGCACACAGAGTTTGTTAAAGTACGAATTAAAAATGGTAATACTGAGTTAACTATGGGCTGTACAGTTTCTTCAAAGAACGAAGGACGACTAGCAGAATTTGAAGGATATGATGTAGATATAGTGCCAGGAGAATTCTTATATATTATTAAGAATAAAGATATACCAGGTGTTGTTGGTTTAGTGGGAAGTATTCTAGGAGAGTCTGGGACGAACGTGGCAACAATGCAGCTGGGCAGGAAAGAAAATGATGATAAAGCTATGATGATTATCAATACAGATTCAGCTCCTAGCGAAGATGTTATTCAAAAGCTATTAGCCCATGAAAATATAAAGTTTGCTAAGGGGATTGTATTATAAGATTGACTATTATAGACTTCTTTGGTACAATAATAACAATTGAATTTTAAAAGTTATTGGGCAAACATATTGTAAGGTATGGACGCAAAGCCAAGGAACCTATAAATAGGTTAGCCGGTTGTATGAATTAGACCCAATTTGGGTCTTTTTTAATGGGAGGATTAAATGAGTGAGATATTAATAGTAGATGATGCAGTTTTTATGCGTAAAATTATTTCAGATGTTCTAGATAAAAATGGTTTCAATGTTGTTGGAGAAGCGAGTAATGGCATTGAAGCAATCGAAATGTATAAAGAACTAAAACCAACTTTAGTTTTAATGGATATAACCATGCCAGAAAAGAATGGTATTGAAGCTGTAAAAGATATTATTGCTATAGATCCAGGGGCAAAAGTAATCATGTGCTCAGCTATGGGACAAGATAGTATGGTAAAGGAATCCATTGTTGCTGGTGCGAAGGATTTCATCGTAAAGCCTTTTCAATCTGAGGATGTCTTAAAGAAAGTAAAAAATTTAATTAGAGTTGGGTAAATATTTTCAAATTTAAGTGCATCTAGGGATGCACTTTTTTTAGTATTATGATATGATAGATGTAAAGGTAAAGTAAATAAGGGGGAAAAATGTTATATAAAAAAGAGTTAGAAAATTTAAAAGCCTATGTACCAGGTAAGCCAATTGAAGCCGTTAAAGAGGAGTTTGGCTTAGATGAAATTATTAAATTAGCTTCTAATGAAAATCCGTTAGGACCTTCTCCTAAAGCAATTCAAGCCATTAGAGAAGAAGCGCCTAAGGTAAATATTTATCCAGACACAAATGCAACGGCATTAAAGAAGAGTATTTGTGAAAAATATGGTGTTGATAAAGAACAAATTATTCTTGGAAATGGTGGAGAAGAGATTATTAAGTTGCTTGGAATGACAATTATTAACGAAGGTGATGAGGCTATAATGGCAACACCGTCATTTGCTTTATATGATATTGCTGTTTCCCATATGGGTGGTGTGCCTATTAAAATACCTTTAACGAATGATTTTAAACACGATTTCAAAAAATTTGTTGATGCAATTAATGAAAAAACGAAAATAATTTTTGTCTGTAATCCAAATAATCCAACTGGAAATATAATGACAAAAGAAGAAGTTGATTATTTAGTAGAAAACACACCAGATGATGTTTTTATTTTACTAGACGAAGCTTATTTTGAATTCGCTATTAAGAACAAAGATTATCCTAATGGGTTAGATATTTTAAAAAATAGAAAAAATACTATTGTTCTTAGAACTTTATCAAAAGTAGCTGGTATAGCTGGCGTCCGAATAGGGTATGCATTTTCAAATCCTGAGTTAGTTAAACAAGTAAGCAAGGCAAAAGGTGTATTTAATGTAAATCGTTTAGCACAAGCAGCTGCAGTTGCAGCATTGGCTGATGATGATCATATTAATAAAACTGTAGACCTAAATTATGAATCCTTAGGACTAATGACTGAATATTTTGATAAAAAAGAATTAAATTATGCCATTCCAAATGCAAATTTTATTTTTGTTGATCTTGGAGTAGATTCACATATGGTTTTTGATAGATTACAAAGAAAAGGTATCATTATTCGTCCGGGATTTTTATGGGGCCATGATACATTTATTAGAATTTCAACTGGAACAATTGCCCAAACAGAAGCATTGGTTGATGCTTTGAAAGAAATAATTTAATAGAAGCAAAAATGAAGTTTAAATGAAATAATGATTAAAACATAAAATATTGGGTATTAATAATAAAGTTGTAGAGTTAATAAGGAGATGTTTTATGTTAAAAGCTTATTATGATAATATGTTACTATCGGCGACGGATGATTATGTTATTAAAGATGGACATTATTTTTTCCCACGTGAAAAAGTCAATTTTAGTTTATTGGTTAAAAGTGAAACACATACACAGGCACCACATCTAGGAAAAGCTAATTTTTATGACTTAAAAACAGATCGAATCCATGAAAAGGATGTTGCTTGGTATTATCCAAATACTGATTCTACAGAGAAAAAACTGGAAAATTTTATAACATTTAACAATAAGCTAGATAAAATTGACGTTATTAACACAGATTAGGAGGAAAAATGATTAGAATTATTGCAGATTCTACATGTGATTTATCAGAGGATATCTTAGAGAAATATAATATCGGTATAGCACCATTAACAATAAATATTAGTGGTAAGGAGTACCGAGATAAGATAGATATTCAACCTGATGAATTTTATTCAATGATGGAGAGCTTTGATGAACCACCAACTACTTCTATGCCAAATCCTGGGGAGTTTATAAAATTGTTTGAAGAAAGTGTAAACGAAGGTTATGATGAGATTCTCTGTATATGCATGTCAAGTGGTACTAGTGGCTCTTATCAGTCAGCAGTTATTGCAAGAGATGATTATTTGTCAAGCAGTGATGATGCAAAGGTATATGTAGTTGACTCTAAGTGCATGAGCCATGGATCAGGATATCTGATATTAAAAAGTGCTTTACTAAGAGAAAAAGGTGCAACATATCAAGAACTTATAGACTTTAATGAAATGTATAAAACCAATATTAAACATTTCTTAGCAGTAGATGATTTAAATCATTTAATTAGAAGTGGTCGTTTAAGTAATGCTAGTGCTATGATTGGTAAATTACTTCGTTTAAAACCTATAATGACAATGCGACAGGGCAAAGGAGCAATTGTTGCGAAAGAACGTGGTAAAAAAAGAGTATTGAAACACTATGTTAATGAGTATAAACGTAGAGTGGATGAGAGTTTTAATGATTTCATTATTATTGGGTATACTTCTGATATTCAAGTAGCGAATAATTTAAAGAAATTATTTTTAAAAGAAGTTGATTTTGATGGTGATATTCACATCATGCAAATGGGTGTTTCTGTAGGTACACACGTGGGTCTTGGTGCCATTTCAATGTACTTTATTGAAAAGGATAATTTAAAAACTGGATTAATGAAGAGCGAAATTGATAAAATGATTGAAAAGAAAAATGATTTTATTGAAAAATTTAAAAAGTAATGTAAAATTTAGCACTCACTAGAGTGCTTTTTTTAATTATAATTATGATTAGCTGATATTTTGTTATATAATATATACGAATATATTAAACATGATGATTTGGGGGGAATGAGTTGAGTTTAAATGAATTAGTAGAAGAAATTATTGAAGAATCAAAGATATATATTGAAAATGGAAATGTAGCAACATATATTCCTGAGTTAGGTAAAATGGATAAAAATATATTGGGTATTTCAATAACTGATTTTCAAGGAAATATCTATAATGCAGGTTGCACTGATGTTAAATTTACATTACAAAGTATTTCTAAACCAATTGTGCTTTTACTTGCTTTACTGGAAAACGGAGAAGAAGTTTTTAATAAGGTGGGAATGGAACCTACAGGGGATCCTTTTAACTCAATGATAAGATTAGAAACATTTGATACAGGGAAACCCTTAAATCCAATGATTAATGCAGGTGCTATAACCGTCGCATCAATGATTAAAGGCCCAAATTTAATGGAGAAAGTTAATAAAGTTCTTAACTTAATAAGACTATTAGCTAATAATGATGATATTAAAATAAATGATAAGGTTTTTCAAAGTGAACTCAGAACAGGTCATAGAAATCGGGCAATTGCATATTTTCTAAAGGATAATGGCATTATAGAAGGTAATGTGGATGATGCATTAGCACTTTATTTTAAACAATGTTCAGTTGAAGTAACAACTCAAGACTTAGCAAATATTGCCATGGTATTGGCCAATGATGGAATAGATTTTAAAACAAATAGACGTTTAATTCCATCCCATTATGCTAACTTGGTAAAATCATTAATGTTAACGTGTGGTTTGTATGATCATTCAGGAGAGTTTGCATCTATTGTAGGTTTCCCAGCTAAAAGTGGCGTCAGTGGTGGAATCTTAGGTGTAGCACCAAGAAAACTTGGCATTGGAGTAATTGGACCTGCACTTGATATTAAAGGTAATAGCATCGCTGGCGTTAAAGTTTTAGAAAAATTATCTAATGTATTAGATTTGAACATATTTAAATAATATTTGAGGTGTTTTTGTGAAAATTGTTAAGCAATTATTAAAAGAAGGTACTAACCTAATTTATAATGATATTAAAGAGGCGAAAAATCTATTTCGCCGTGCAAAGATATTAGCCGAGTCCATTCAATGGGATCATGGGCAACTTAGAGCTGCATTATATTTAGCAAAACTAGATTATCCTGAAGAAGGCTATAATAAAACCCTTAATAAAATGCTTGACATAGAAGAGATTGCCCTACAAAAGAAGAACTCAGAATTTTTAGCTGAAACAAAAAAAGAACTTGGAAATTTAAACTATAATAATAGGAACTTAGGTATTGCATTAAATTATTATTTTGATGCATTAAAAGTATTAAAGAATAAGAATTCCCCATTAGATTGGAAACTATTGAATAATATTGGAATGATTTATTCTGACCTAGAAAAATATGACTATGCTAAAAAGTATTATCTAGAAGCTTTAAATGTTCATAATATTTATGAAGAGCATTTAAATATTATTTTGTTCACAAATATTGGCTCAATTTATAAAAACATTGGTGAGTACAAAGTTGCTAAATCATATTTTGAAATTGTTATTGAAACGGAAAAAAATTCAAGAAACAAAAATACTTTATATATTGCATTGAACTGCATTGCTTTAGGAGAAATATATTTTATTGAAGGAAAAGTTAATAAGGCAAAAGAATGTTATGAAGCTGGCATTAAAGATTTATTAAATTACAATAACATTTTTCCTTATGTTAAATATCTTTTAAAATATTGCATATTTTTAGTAATGGAAGATGCTACAGATGCAGAAAAAATGTTAGAATTAGGAATTGAATATTCTAAGGAGAACAAAAATTTCAAATTGCTTTCAAAATTTTTAGAGTTATACGGCGATTTATATAATGCTAAAGAAAATGAACTCGCAATGCATTATTATAAACGAAGTATATTTTACTCCAAAAAGGCATTAAATCGATTAAATAGTCTTCAAATTGATCAGATTAATCAGTTTAAAATAATTAATGAACAAGAATCTAAATATAAAATGCTTGCAAGAGAATATGAAAATATTGAGAAAATTAATGAAATTGGATTGAGCTTTATGGAAACACTAGATTTAGAAGTCGTTTATAAAAAGATTTACGATAATTTTAGTGAAGAAATGGGTTTTGATAAATTTGGAATCGCGATCTACGATGAGAAGAAACAACATTTAAAATATGATTATTTTATATTAAAAGGGCGTCGCAAAGAACCCTTTGTATTAGATTTATCAAACATGGATACAATCGCAAACTATGTTATTGAAAATAAAGAACCAGTTATTACAAAAAAATATTCAAGAGAATATAAAAAGTACATTAAGCATGGCTATCCAACGCCAAAAAAAGACGCTTTTGATCAAGAATCAATTATTTATATTCCGCTAGTATCAAAGGGTAAGGTTATAGGAACTTTTTCAGTACAAGCTGATAATGAAGCGGCTTTTAATGAAACAGATTTTGAATATCTAAAATCTTTATCATATTTTATTACAAGCGCAATTAATAATGCAATTATTAGAGAAGCATTAGAGGATATGAATTATAGACTTGACAAAATGGCTAAATTAGATGATTTGACTGATTTATATAATAAGAGAGAATTTTTAAATATATCTCAATTGGAACTTAAGTCAGCAATTAGAAATCAAACGCCAGTTAGTCTACTAATGATAGATATTGATTTCTTTAAGGAATATAATGATTTTTATGGACATATAGCCGGTGATGAGGTTATCTTAAAGATATCAAATATTTTAAAAAGTGTTTTTAAGAGAAAAAACGATTGTATTAGTCGCTTTGGTGGAGACGAATTTATTGTTTTCCTTCCGAATATAGACCATCCAGGATTGATTAATATAATTACTTTACTTCAAGAAGAAATAAATAAAATACACATTAGACATAAAAAATCACCATATGATTATATAACGGTGAGTATTGGTGGTGTGTTTGCTAATCCCAGTATTGATCTAACGATACAATCACTCATTGAAACTGGTGATGTTATGATGTATAAAGTTAAACATAAGAAAAAGAATAGTTATGATGTAACTACATTAGGTGATAGCGCATGCTAAATAAAGATTACTATAAAGAAATTTATGATTTCATAGATCAAGGGATAATTATCTTTGATAAAAAAAGCAAATCAATTGAATATTCAAATAATCAATTATTAGCATATTTAAATACGAAGATAGAAACTATTGATTTTGAATATTGTAATGCTATTGTAGGAATACTTCTAAAAAAGTTTGAGAAAAATATTAATCATGAGTCAAAAATTATCTTTACAGCATTAGATGATAATATGTCAAAAGAACTTTTGAGAAAAGGACCTATGATTATTTTTACATGGATGAATAAAGAAAATTGGCCAACGACATACGTTAGTGCGAATATTGAAGAAGTCTTTGGTTATTCAGTTGAAGAGTTTATTGAAGGCGACTTATTATACTCAGATATTATCTTTTATAAAGATTTAGAGAAGGTTGGAAAAGAAGTTAAAGAGGCTATTGATGAAAATAAAGATTTTTTTTATCATGAACCTTATCGAATTACATGTAAAAATGGCGAAACCATATGGGTTTCTGATTTTACTGTTTTAATTAAAAATCATAATGGAGAAGTTACCGGGTTTCATGGTTATATTAACAATATCGATGAATTGATAAAGGCTCGTAATGCTCTTATAGAACATGAAAGAAGAAGCAAAGAAATTATTGATGCAGCTGGTCTAGGGACTTGGGAATGGGATTATCAAACAGATGAGATTAACCATAATGATAAATGGTTTGAAATGTTTGGTTATAATCCAGATAATTTTCAAAATGTAGATATTAATACTCTTATTTCACATCCTGAAGATTTGAAGAAAGCTTGGACTGAATTGCAAAGACATATTGATGGAAAAATTGATTATTATGAAATAGAAAGAAGAATGAAAAGAAAAGATAATAGTTATGCTTGGATTCTAGATAAAGGTCGAATCATTAAATATTCAGATAATGACCAACCTAAGAAAATCTTTGGAGTACATGTAGATATTAGTCAACAAAAAATAATTGAAGAAAGATTCAAACTCTTTATGGATAGTGCAGAAGAGCTATTTATTATTTTAGATGAAGAGTTAATGATCATTGAAATCAATGAATCTGCATTGTCACTAATTTCAGAAGCAACAAAAAGAGAGACGGTAATTGGCAAGAAGATTAATCAAGTCTTTCCATTTCTAACTGAAGTTATTCATGAATATAAAACTAACAATAGCAAAAATAATCAGATTACTCAAATCGAAAAATACAATGATGATGAAGAAAATAAATTTTATAAGTTCAATTTGTTTAGAATTAATAATGAAATAGGAATAATAGGTCATAATATTACTTCTACCATCTTATACCAACAATCCATTGAGCAAATGAATGAAAATTTTAATAGAATTATTTCTGCTTCAGCCTTTGGTGTTGTTCTAGTAAACATGAATAGAAAAGTTAAATGGGCGAATGATGAAGCAATGAGATTGTTTGGTGTAGACAGTTTTGATGAAATTAAAGGTAAATACTGTCAGGATTTTATATGTATTAATAATAGGAGTGGCAAATGCCCTTTGGAGAGTGCTTCGGATTTTAGAACAGTTGAATGTAAAATACGAAACAAAAATAATCAGTTAATCGAAGTAATGAAAAAAGCGACTGTAATAGATTATGAAAATGAAAAGGTTGTACTTGAAAGTTTTATAGATATTTCAGATCGAAAAGAAATGGAACGTAAACTTGAAAAAGAGACTGAACGATTAAAAAATGTTTATCGGATTGCAAATATTGGTGTTTTTGATTTTGACTTCTCCAATGAAGAATTCTATATGAATAAAAATCAGTATAAAATTCTAGAAGTCCCAAGTGAAATACCAAATAATGAACTCATAAGAATTATTAAAAATCGAATTGGTATCGATAATCTTGATAAGATTCAAGAAATCCCCAAAAATGAAAATTTTTCATTAGAGTTAGAATTAAAAACACCTATTAAAAAGAAATATGTGAAAATTTATGGGAGTACAAAATCTAAAGAAAAAAATCAATTTAATAGGGTAATTGGTGCTTGCATTGATATAACAGATTTAAAAGAGGCCGAAAATAAAGCATTACTTGCAAGTCAATCGAAAAGTGCATTTTTGGCTAATATGAGTCATGAGATCAGAACGCCTTTAAATGGTATTTTAGGATTTACTGAAGCGTTATTAGACACTGATTTAAACGCTAAACAGACTGATTATTTAAATACGATTAAATATTCGGGTAGTTCATTAACTGAAATAATTGAAGATATTTTGAACCTTTCAAAAATAGAAGCAGGAAAAATGACTTTAATGGAGGAGTTTGTCGATCTAGCACAGATAGTTTCTGAAGCCGTTGACATTTTGAAATTAGATGCTTATGAAAAGGGGATAAAGTTACTTTACAATATTGATATTGTTGAAGGTAGTCAAGTGAAAATAGATCCTGTACGTATTAAACAAGTGATAATAAATCTCTTAGGAAATGCGATTAAATTTACTGAGAAAGGATTCGTAAAACTAAATATTAGAATAAGTGATAATAAGGATTTTCTATATTTTGAAATAGAAGACTCTGGTATTGGTATATCATTAAAAGATCAACGAAGAATAATGGAATCATTTTACCAAGGTGATCCACAAATTACGAGAAAATATGGTGGAACGGGTCTTGGTTTAACAATTTCTAATAGGATTTTAAATCTAATGGGATCCAAGTTAAATGTGACTAGTCATTTAGGACAAGGAAGTACTTTTTACTTTTATCTAGAAGCAGAAATAAAACTAAATACATTAGGGCGTAATAAAAAACAAGATCACTTGATACTTGTGGTAGACTCGGATCCTGTATCTGGTCAATCTTTAATAAAAAAATTAGAAGGACTTGCTCAGAAAATAATTCTAATAGAAGAGTTAGATAGAGCATTTGAAGAAATTTTGAATTCTAAGAATATCGAAAACATATTTATTAGTGATGACTATGATTATGATCAAATCATTGACTTATTTGATAAATTAGATAATCTTGGAAGAAAAATTTCCATTTATCTATATGCATTTAAATTATTTGATCGGGATTTTATCCAAAAGAAACTAAATAATGTTTGCTATCAGTATGTCTCTAGACCTCTTAATAGAAATAAAATTAAAGAAATTTTAGGTGATTCTGATTATATTGAAAATGATCTTAGAAATACTTCTATTAAAACCAATGGAAAAGTAGAGATACTTATAGCAGAAGATAATACCATTAATATGAAACTATTAAAAACATTTATTAAGAGTTTTTTATCAGATGTAAGTATTCATGAAGCGATAAATGGTAGAAAAGTTCTAGATATTTTATCAAGAGAAGAAATGGATTTAATTTTTATGGATATTCAAATGCCTTTCATGGATGGTATTGAAACGACTAGGAGAATAAGAGCCTTTGACGAGAGGATACCAATTATAGGTTTAACTGCATTAACACAAACTGATGATGAGTTAAAAAGTAAATCTATTGGTATGAATGATTATATAAGGAAACCAGTATCTAAGCAAAAAATATTTGATACTTTAAACAAATGGATAGATCGAAAATAAAAAATGTCATTATAAAATGACATTTTTTTATTTAAAACTAAATCACAAATTTTTCTAAATTCTCATTCGGCAATTATATTTTACTATTTAAATCCTTTGCTAATGATGAGATTATTTCGATAGACTCATGATGGTTATCCATTGAAGCATTAACTTCTTGAGAGGCGGCTGCATCTTCTTGAGTTATTCGTAAAATGTTTTCTGATTTTGCAAAATAATATTAATTTTACTATGATACTTAGTTCTCTAAATAACTTAATTATGATTATTAATCAACGATTTTTTTAAATCTAAAAGTCTATTTGATAAATCAACATAATACTTATGAGGATTTTTTAATCTTTTAACACCAGGATATAGGGTATTAATTTCATTTGCACAGTGCTTTTTTATTTCATCTAACTTTGGACTTTCGTAAACTAATTCACCATTTTGAAAAATGGGGACCAATAATTCTTTTACATGGTATTCATTGGCTTTAAATGTCGTCTTGTGGCTAGGATAAAGTTCATTAAAGAAAGTAATGTCTCTATCTGTATCTATATTCTGAGAGACCAGTGTCAGTATATCAGCATATGCCATACGATTCTGATCATATATCCTGTAAATTTTTTTATCACCAGGATTGGTTAGTTTATTTGGATTGTCACTTAATTTTATTTTATTAATAACTTCTCCGTCTGGATTAATAATATATGCTAATTTATAGACTGTTCCAAAAACAGGAGAAGACTTAGAAGTTGCAAACCTTTCTCCAATGCCATACCCATCAATTCTAGCTTTTTGATATTTTAAACTTTGAACTAATTCCTCATCTAAAGAGTTAGATACAAAAATTTTGCAATCAGAATAACCAGCTTCATCTAACATTTCCCGTGCTTTTTTAGACAAATCAGCTAAATCTCCACTGTCCAGACGAATGCCCACAGGTGTTTTGCCCATAGGTTTTAAAATATTGTTAAAAGCCTTAATTGCATTAGGAATACCAGATTCAAGAGTATCGAAAGTATCTACTAATAAAACTGCGTTATCAGGAAAGGATTGACAGTAGTGTTCAAAGGCTGTAAACTCATCTTCAAACATCATAACATAAGAATGTGCCATTGTTCCAGAAACAGGAATACCAAACCTTTTTCCGGCAATCGTTGAACTAGTTGCATCAAATCCGCCAATATATGCATATCTTGGTGCAAATACAGGAATATCTAATCCTTGGGAACGTCTAGCGCCAAATTCTAAAAGAATCTCTGATTTAGAAACTTGTCTTGCGATACGATTAGCTTTCGTTGTAAATAGACAACCTCTATTAATCACAAGTATTAGAAAAGTTTCGATTAATTGTGCTTCAATAATTGGCGCTTTAACTTTAACTAAAGGTTCATTTGGAAAAACTACTGTGCCTTCAGGCACTGCCCAAATATCACCAGTAAACTTAAAATTTCTTAAGTAATCAAGAAAATCAGTAGAAAAAGTATCCAAAGATCTTAAATACTCGATATCAGACTTAGAAAAACTTAAGTCTTTTATATAATTGATCATTTCTTCAGTACCGCCCATTATGGAAAAGTTAGCATGGTCTGGATTTTTTCTATAGAATAAATCAAATCCTGCTATAAGATTTGACTTACCATGTTCAAAATATGATTGTGCCATTGTTAATTCATAAAAATCAATCAACAAGGATTGACTTTGGTCATTTGTTCTATTCATAAATTCCCCCTAAATTTCTAATGATAAACTCTTTATTATTATATATAATTTTTGTAGATATAGAAATATATAATTATAATTAGATAACACCTTAGAGTATGATAAAATAAAAAAAAGAGAAAATATGGGAGGTTATTTTGAGAAGAAAAGAACGGGCAGTAGTATCTAAAGAAGCAATCGAAGAAATTATAAAAAAAGCTGAAGTTTTAAGAGTAGCCTATACAAATAATCAGCAACCGTACATTGTTCCAGTAAATTTTGGTTACGATAAAAATACTTTTTACTTTCACTGTGCCAATAAAGGTAAAAAGTTAGAAATGATTGACTCTAATCCATATGTGGCATTTGAACTAGAAGGAAATGTTAAGTTGATTAAAGGACAGATTCCTTGTGAGTTCACCATGGCCTATGAAAGTGTTATTGGTACAGGCACTGCAAGTATCGTATATGATACGCAGGAAAAAATTATTGGATTGAATCATATTATGAAACAATATACAGATAAAGTAAAGTTAAAGTATAATAAAGATTTAGTTGATAGAGTTGTAATAGTTAAGATAACTGTTAATACAATGACTGGTAAAAGGTCTAAATGAGGTTAAAAAATGAAAAATACAATAAAAGTGAAAAATATTAGAGAAGTAGAAAAATTAAAATATTTAAAGAGTTATGCAATAGATTATTATGATAAAAACAATAATGAAAAAATTTGGGAGTTAGTTTCAAGGCAAGGTTTGGACCGCCTAGAAAATGAGGTATATAAGCATAAATCGTATAGTGATGGTGTTATGATTTTTGCAACGAATGCTATGAAAACAAAAGTGGTCCTCTTAAAAGAATTTAGAGTTTCTGCTGGTAAATTTGTATATACTATCCCTGCTGGCTTAGTTGATTCTCAGGAATCAATCAAAGAGAGTGCTATTCGTGAATTTAAAGAAGAAACTGGTTTATCATTTGATTTAAAGCAAGTTGATCAAGAAAGATATACAAGTGTGGGTATTATTAATGAAAAAGTAAATATTGCCTATGGTTATTATTCTGGTACACCTTCTCAGAAATTTCAAGAAGCTAGTGAGTATGCTGAAATAAAAATACTTGGAAAGACAGAAGTTGAATACATTCTAGAGAATGAAGAAGTAACTGTTCGAACAGCTTTATTACTAAAGAATTTTTTTAACTTGAATTCTTTTTTCAACCGGGACTAAGTAGGAGGTCATATTATGGATACTTTTAAAGCATTTAGAGTTTTTATTGATGAAAAAGACAAGGCTTATACAAAAATTATTGAAAGAAGTATTGATGATTTGCCAGAAGGTGAAATCCTTATTAAGGTAAAGTACTCTTCTTTGAATTATAAAGATGCACTTTCATCCATTGGTAATAGGGGCATCACTAAAGAATATCCTCATACGCCAGGAATAGATGCAGCAGGCATTGTTGTGAAATCAGAATCAAGTAAATTTAAAGAAGGGGATTCTGTTATTGTGACAGGATATGATTTAGGTATGAACACAGATGGTGGCTTTAGTGAATATATAAGAGTACCTTCAGAATGGCCGGTACCTCTACCAGAAGGGTTGACACTTAAAGATGCAATGGTTTACGGTACAGCAGGGTTTACAGCTGCTCTTTCTGTTAAGAAAGTTACTTCAAATGGCGTAGAAAAGGGTAAAGTACTCGTTACCGGTGCGACGGGTGGTGTTGGCAGTACAGCCATTGCTATTTTAAATAAAATTGGTTATGAAGTTATTGCGGCGACTGGTAAGCTTGAGAAGGAAGCAATGTTAGAAAAAATTGGCGCTTCACAGGTTATTCATCGGGAGAAGATTGATAGCTCCAAGGATCAACTATTGTTATCAGGTGAGTTTAGTGCTGCAATTGATACAATAGGTGGCAATACGTTGGCTACCGCTATAAAAATGGTCAATTATGATGGGGTTGTGACAACTTGTGGCAATGTACGAGGCGATACTTTTGAATCATCAATTTATCCTTTTATTTTACGTGGCGTTCATTTAATAGGTATTTATTCGGCTAAATGTCCTAGGAAGTTACGACTTCAAATTTGGAAACATTTATCAAGTGATTGGAACATAGGTATTCTGAATCAAAAGGTTAAAGAAATTTCATTAGAAGATCTACCTATTGCAATTGAAAAGATGTTATCAGGCAAATTATCAAATCGCATGATTATAAAATTATAGAAAGTTTCTTGACATCTCTGAAATAAAAAAATACTATTCAGTAGTAAACTAATAATATGTTTGATGGAGGAGATATATGAGTGATTTTCCAAACTGTCCTAAGTGCGATTCAGAATATACTTATAAAGATGGACATATTTTTATTTGTCCTGAATGCTTTCATGAATGGTCCAAGATAGAAGAGAAACTTGTGGAAGAAGTAGTTGAAGATACGAGTGTTAAAGATGCCTATGGCAATACATTAATTGATGGGGACGATGTATCAATCATTAAAGATTTAAAAGTGAATGGTAGTTCTTCTGTATTAAAAAGAGGAACAATCGTAAAAAGGATTCAATTAGTTGATTCAGATCATAATATTGATTGCAGAATCGACGGCTTTGGAGCCATGAGTTTAAAATCTGAGTATGTTAAAAAGTTATAGCTTTATGAGATAAGTCAAAGAATTGGCTTATCTTTTTTGATGGATATAAGTATTTTAAAATAGACATATATTTGATATAATCCTATTGAGAGAGTATTTTATTGGAGGCGAATATGGAAAATTATAAGTATATTTATGGACCTGTACCATCTAGAAGATTAGGATTATCATTAGGGGTTAGTCCTATTCCAAGTCGAACATGTAATTATTCTTGTATATATTGCCAATTAGGTCGAACAAAACATTTAACCAATGAAAGAAAAAACTTTTTTTCCGTCGATGACATTATTGCTGAATTAGAAGATTATATAAAATCTAATGCAAAATATGATATCATAACAATAGTAGGAGAAGGTGAACCAACATTATTTTCTCAGTTAGGCTTACTTATTAGTAAAATCAAAAGTATTTCTAATGTCCCGGTAGCGGTAATTACAAATGGCGCTTTATTATCGGATGAGAATGTACGTAGAGAATTATTAGGTGCAGATTTTGTTTTGCCATCAATTGATGCGTCTTCTGTAGAAATGTTCAAAGAAATTAATAGACCACATGGTAAAATAAAATTTGAAGCAGTTTTGAATGGTTTAATAGATTTTTCAAAAGTATTTAAAGGAAAAATATTTATTGAAACCATGTTGATTAAAGGTGTTAATGATCAAGTAGCTCAACTAAAGGCTTTAAAAAATATTTTAAATAAAATTGATTATGATCGATTGTATATAAACACAACTGTAAGACCCCCAGCAGAAAAACAAGTTGAAGAACCGTCATTAGAGGCTTTAACTAATGCAGTAGATATTTTAAAAGGAATATCTATTGAACAATTAATATCAACAGGTTTTTTTAGTAAGGAAAAAGATGACTATAAAGCAATTAAATCTATTATACAAAGACACCCAATGAATCAATTTGAGATCAAGAGTTTTTTAGAGGAAAGAGATTGTAAATCAATAGAAGAAGTTTTAGAAAAACTTAGCAAAGATCCAGAGATTGAAATAAATAACTATAAGACTTATAATAATTATAGAATTAAATAAATGGAAATCAAGGAGAGTTTATGAGTAAAATTTTGTTCATTGCAGAGAAACCTGATGTTGGCAAAGAACTTGCCAAATATTTTGGTACAGAAACTAAACAAAAAAGTGGATATATTGAAGGCAGTAATTATATATTTACTTGGGGTTACGGTCATATTCTAGAGTTGCTTATGCCTCATGAGTATAATAAAAAATTTAAAAAATGGCGAAGAGAAGATCTACCATTAATTCCACCAAAATATCGACATAAAGTTTCTAACGGTAAAAAGGACCAATTTAATAGTATTAAAAATCTAATTCATCGAAATGATATTTCTGAAATAGTTAATGCCTGTGATGCTGATCGAGAAGGTGAACTAATTTTTCGATTAATTTATTATTACTCAAAACCTCCAAAGGAATTGTTGGTTAGTCGCATGTGGTTTGACACAAAAGAAAAGAATGAGCTAATTAAATCCTTTAAAGACAGAAAACCAATGGAGGCTTACAATAGTTTATATAATGAAGCCGTGACACGCTCAATCATTGATTGGTCTATGGGAATTAATTTTTCACGACTATACAGTATTCTATATCCAGATACATATAGTGTTGGTCGGGTTCAGACACCAACACTAAAAATTATAGTAGATCGAGAATTAGAGATTAAAAATTTTAAACCAGAAGATTACTATGAGATTGATGGCTATTTTGATGAGCAAAAGACTAAACTATATTTTGACCAAAAAGTTTCTAATAATGCTATATATGATTTAGAAAAGGGAAAAAGTATATTTCATACATTAAGAAACTCAACTAATAAAGGTTTAATTGAAAAATTTGATAAAAAAAGAAAAAGGAAAAGTTCACCTAGATTATATGATTTATCGTCTTTACAACAAGATGCTAACAAAAGATATGGCTACAGTCCTAAGGAAACCTTAAATATAGCTCAAAGCTTATATGAAAGGCATAAGTTGTTATCTTACCCAAGAAGTGATAGTAGGTATTTAAAGAAAGCAATGATGCCTGAAATACCCAGTATCTTAAGTAGTATAGCAGGAGTACTTAATAATGATATTACTAAGGAAATACAGGAAAATCAATTGACTTTTCACCAAAAGAATTTTAATGATGCTAAGGTTGATGCCCATAGAGCCATCACGCCAACTGCTACAAAGAAATCATTAAATAAACTTTCATATAAGGAGCAAAATATCTATCAACTTGTAGCCAATAGATTCTTAGAACAGTATCTAGGAGATTATATCTACAACTTAACAAAAGTTTATATAAAATTTGAAGGGTATGATTTTTACACAAAGGCATCACAAGATGTTGATTTAGGTTGGAAAAAAGTAGATTCAAAAACCCAAGAAAGTTCTGTTCCTAGTGATTGGGTTCAGGGTTTAGAAGTGAGAAAAACTAATATGGAACTTTTAGAAAAACAAACGACGCCTGAACCAAGGTATACTGGTCAAACAATTATTAAAGCTATGAAAAAGTATAATCTTGGAACGCCTGCTACTCAAGCAGATATTATTGAGAAGTTGAAGCAGAAACAATATATAACAAAAAAAGATAAAAATTTTATTGCCCTTGAAAAGGGAATTATTTTAATAAAAGAAATTGTTGATGAAAAGATTAAATCAGTTGAACTGACTAAAACCATGGAAAATCAGTTAAAAGCTATTAGAAAAGGCACTTTTACGAGAAAAGAATATATTGAACAAGTACATGAATATGTTAGAAATGTTATTGAAGAAACAAGTGTTAAAGAAAATTTGATTTCTACATTACAAAAAAACAGTAACTTTTCATCTAATCGTACTAGTGTTGGTAAGTGTCCAATATGTGATTCAAATGTTTTTGAAGGAAAAGTAAATTTTTATTGTTCTAATCAAAGCTGTAAGTTTGCATTGTGGAAACAAGATAATATTTGGAAGAAGTTTAAGAAATCTATTACTAAAAATAGGGCAGAAGTGATTTTAAAGAATCAGAAAATATCTGTTAAAGGTATAGGCGTTTTTAAATTAATTATTAATCCAAAGGAAAGTAAATATTTAACCCGTTGGGATATTGAGTTTCACAATAATAAAAAAGCTTAGGAAAAATTCCTAAGCCATACTTTTATTTACAATTGTTCTGAATCAATTCGATCAATTAAATCAAGGACTTTTGATTTAATAAGATCTCTAGTTTTCTCAAAATCTTCGATTGGTCCCCCAGATGGGTCATCTAATCCCCAATCTTCTGAGTGTTTATTAGGAACGAAAGGGCAAACAACATTACACCCCATTGTTATTAAAATATCTAAACTATCAGGTATATCTGTTAATAGCTTAGGATAGTGTTGAGTCATATCAATGCCTGCTGCTTCCATTACCTGTACAGCTTTAGGTTTTACTTCAGGATAATTTTCAGTTCCAGCTGAATAAACATCTATATTTCTGTCACCTTTTAATGCTTTTAACCAACCTTCAGCCATTTGTGAACGGCACGAATTATGTACACATACAAATGCAATTTTCATTTATTCCTCCTTATAATTTTTCAATTCCTTTCAGTTCATTTGAAGTAGATTCTAGTTCTGAAAAAAATAGTTTTAATTCATTAAAAGTTTCACTGTTAATAGAATAATATCGCCACTTACCATCTTTTTTAGAAGTTACTAATTCAGCATCTTCTAAAATTTTCATATGGTGAGAAATAGTTGATTGGCTTAGATCTATTTTTTCTAAGATTTTGCAAGCACACAAATGATCATGGTCAAGCAAATTAATGATTTTTAAACGGCTATCATTAGATAAGGCTTTAAAAACTTTTAATTTTTTCATAATATTCCTTCCATATTCAAGTGTATCAATATAATATCATTGTCTAAAAATATAATCAATTACAATGACAATTCTTAATCTAAAATTAACAAATCAATTCTTGTTTAATACGAAATAGAATTCAATACCATTAGTTTTATTAATGACGCCAAAGTCGCCTTTGTGTAATTCCATGATTTTTCTAACGATATATAATCCTAAACCCGTTGAGCCATCAACTCTCGTTCTACTTTCATCTACTTTGTAAAAACTGCTCCAAATATTTTCAAGATCATCCTTTGGAATTTGTTCCCCTGTATTAAAAACCGAAAGTTTTATTTTGTTATTTGATTCTAGAAGATCTACTTGAATTATCTTATCACCTGAACAGTGTCTAATAGCATTATTAAGATAATTAGTAATAACTTCTTCAATCTTTTTGTAATCAGCATTGATCATAACAATATCTTTTTTGTTTGTTTTGATACTAATATTTTTATCCTTAAAAAGCCTATTGAATCGATAAAGAATATCGTCAATTAAACTAGAGAGATCAAAAGAGGTTATGTTTAAGCTAACTTTTCCAGATTCCAGATTGGATACTTCAAGTAACTCTTTAACTAGATGATCCATTTTATTTGTTTCATCAATGATAATATTAACATAATCCTCTTTATTTTCATTGACATCGTAGAGAAGTCCTTCTGAATAACCTTTAATGAGTGCAATTGGTGTTTTTAATTCATGTGAAATATTAGCAATAAAAGTTTTTCTCATACCTTCTAATTTCTCTTTCTCTAGGAGATCTTTATTTAACTCAGCAATAGTTTTTTCAAGCTTTAACGATAAAGCGTTGATATTCTCGCCTAAAACTCCAATTTCATCTTTTTGATTATATTTGAATTTATGACTAAAATCTAAATTAATCATAGCTTCAGCTTGTTGACTTAATTCTAAAATTGGTCGGGTAAACCACTTTGAAAAAAAGTAAGAGAAAATACCACCAATTAGAACTGTTAGCATTGATATAATTAGATAAAATTGTAAGTTGAATCGAGCCGAAGTGTTTACTATAGCAATAGAGGTTTCAATAATCAATAAACTATTATCTGATAATAAGTAAGTTAATCTTAAGAAATTATTGCTATAGATATCATTATAATAAATACTAAAATCAAATAAGTTTCCAGTAGAAGAATAGTTATCAGAATTATTTAAATCAGATTGAAAATTATGATCAAGTCTTCTATTTCTGAAATTCATATTTCCTTTTCCAGGAGATGTTGGCAGGGGACCTTTGTAGACGATATATCCTTTATTTTCAGTGAATTGTTCAACAGTATTATTATATAAATCCATTTGATTGTTTTGAATATACTGGTTTAAAAGATCAGCGTCTTGAAGTACCTCTTTCCTTTGATTAGATAAATAAAAATCTTTAAATAATTGACTATTAATAAGAAATCCAACAAAAGTAGTAATTAATAGAATTAGTATTATGGAGATAAATAACTTGAATTGAATAGATTTTCTCATTAGTCCACCTCAATTGTATAGCCAACACTTCTAACAGTTTTTATTTTATCATGGTAGGGTTCAATTTTTTTTCTTAATCTTTTTATATGGGTATCTATGGTGCGTATGTCTCCATAATAATCATAACCCCAAACATTATTTAAGATCTTTTCTCTAGTTAAAGCAATATTTTTATTCTTTAACAAGTATTCTAGCAGATTATACTCGTTGGGTGTTAACTCTAAACTTCTATTCTCTATTATAAATTGATGAGATAATTTATCTTGTTTGATCCATTGATAATCTATGAGACTTTCATCTAGATGTTCATTACTTCTACTTAAAAGCGCATGTATTCTTGCAATTAATATTTTCATATTAAAAGGTTTTGTAACATAATCATCTGCTCCAAGATCAAAACCAAAGAGTTCATCATCTGGTTGACTCCTAGCTGTAAGCATCAAAACAGGTAAGTGCTTATCCATCTTCTTAATCTCTCTTAAAAGACTCCAGCCATCAATTTTAGGCAGCATCACATCAAGTATTACTAGATCAAGTGTAGGATCGTCTATTATATGGTCAAGTCCAACGCTTCCGTCGTATGCTTGAACAATTTTATAATCCTCACGAATCAAGAAATCCTTAATGAGGTCGTTCATTCTTTTTTCATCTTCTATAATTAATATTTTCTTTCTCATTTTTATCACCAACCTTATTATACCATTTTATTGTATCATAAAACTTCTATGTCACAATTGTGTGACAAATAAATGTTTTTTTCTGTAAAAAAACGTCCTACCATTTATATGATAGGACGTATAAGCTTACTCAACAGTTATTCTTTTGTATTTTTCTTTTGCTTGTGTTTCTTTAAGTTTCTCAAGTTTAATTTCTAAAATGCCTTTTCTATAGGTCGCTTTAACATTATCTACGTCAATGCCCTTAGGTAGTTTGAAATTTCTTTTAAAAGAGTAGTATGAAAATTCTTTATATGAACTTTCATCTTTTTTTTCTTCTTTTGATTCTTTCTTTTCCACTTCAATAGTAATATCATTGTTTCCTAATTGAATATTAAAGTCTTCTCGCTCTAATCCAGGTACAGCAAGTTCGATAATATACTCATCATCATCTTGGTGAATATTAGCTGCTGGCATAGAAATGCTGTGCCGGTAAAAACTTGAAGGGCTAATATCCCAAAAACTCTTTACATATGAGTCATTATCTTCAACGATAGGTACTGGGTTGTTCATTAATGATAATAGTGACATAAAATCCCTCCTTCTAGATAGAATAACGTACATACCTATATATATTATACCCATTGTTGCATATTTTAAACATTTTTACTTTTAAAAATTCAAATTTTGTAATATCATAAAATAAAAATAGGAGGAAAAAATGTCATTAAATGAAGTAAAACTATTTTTTAAAGAACATGGAAGAGAAGGGGATGTAGTAGAATTAGGTGAATCAAGTGCTACTGTAGATTTGGCAGCGAGTGCTTTAGATGTTGAACCAGGCCGAATAGCCAAAACATTAGCCGTTTGGTCTAATGATCAACCGATGCTATTAGTTATTGCAGGAGATCATAAGTTAGATAATCGCAAATTTAAAAATGAATTTAATCAAAGAATGTCAATGTTAAAATTTAAAGAAGTAGAGGAAATAACTGGTCATCCCGTTGGTGGTGTTTGTCCCTTTGGGAATAATAATGGGCTACCAATCTATTTAGATATATCGTTAAAAGCATATAACACGATATTTCCGGCTTGCGGAAGTGAAAACTCAATGATTGAATTAACATCAGAGGAGTTAGAAAAATATTCTTACTGTGAGGGATGGGTGGATGTAGCTACACCATATAAATAGAAAAAAGCTTTAAACACTTTTCTGTGTTTAAAGCTTCTTTTTTTATAAATATTTTATTAATAAATTAAGTGTATTGAGTAAACCATCAATATGTGTACGTTCCATGCTATGAGAGGCATGAACACCAGGCCCAATTAATGCACATTTTATATTGTGACCAGCATGTAAAGCAGCAGAAGCATCCGAACCATAGTTAGGATATATATCTACAGCATAATCAATTGCATTCTCTTTTGCTAAAGCAATCAATCGATTAACCATGTGGTAGTCATAAGGCCCAGATGAATCCTTAGCACAAATTGAAACTTGGTTCTCCTTACAGGATAAATCATCTCCCATAGCGCCCATATCGACTGCAATAAGTTCATCAATAGCCTTAGGGATATATGAAGAACCATGACCAACTTCTTCATAAGTTGAAATAAAGATATTGATATTATTCTTTGGCTTAATATTGTTATCAACTATATATTTAGCATAAGCTAATAATATTGCTACACCAGCTTTATCATCTAAATGCCTTGATTTAATAAAACCATTTTCGAGAAATTGACTTCTCGGATCAAAAGAAATAAAATCTCCAACACTAATACCTAAAGATTCAACATCTTCTTTACTTTCCACTTGAGCATCTATACGAACTTCCATATTAGATTCTTTTCTTTCTTGCTTTTTGGCATCATCAAATACATGAACAGAAGTATGATTACTTAAAATGGTACCAGTATATGTTTTCCCATTTCTTGTGTGGATCTTGCAATACTCTCCTTCAATTGAATGCATTGTATAACCGCCAATAGTTGTAAATCGAAGGGTGCCTGAGCTATTAATAGAGCGTACCATGGCGCCAAGAGTATCCACATGAGCTGATAATCCTACGGTATAATCTGATTCGCCATTAATAGTAAGAATTCCACAACCTTTTTGAGTATCAATATAATCTATACCTAAAGACTGTGAATATTTTTTGATTTTTTTCATAATATCAAAAGAATAGCCACTAGGACTTGGAGTTAATAACAAATCTTCTAACACATCTTTAATGTACTGACTTTCTTTGATCATTCAAATGCCTCCTAATTAAATTGCCCAATCCCCATCTTTAAATATTTGGATTTCTTTACCATCAAAAGTAGTTCCAATGATATTTAAGTCTTTAGAACCAATCATAAAATCTACATGAGATAGTGACTTATTAAAACCAATTGCTTCTAATTCGTCGTCAGACATATTATTGCCGTCTTCAACACATGACATGTAAGCATTTCCAATGGCTAAATGACATGATGCATTTTCATCAAATAATGTATTAAAATAAATTGTATCTTTGTTAGAAATCGGTGAATTAAATGGTACTAAAGCAACTTCACCTAGATATTTAGAACCTTCATCAGTTTCGATTAAATTCTTAAGAGCGTCATAACCTTTTTCGGCTTCATAATCCACTATTTCACCATCTTTAAAAGTAATTTTGAAATTTTCAATTAAATTACCACTATAACTTAAAGGTTTAGTACTAGATACATAACCATTGACGCCGTTTTTCTTTGGTAAAGTAAAAACTTCTTCAGTTGGTATATTAGCTAAATAATTAATGCCGCTAAAGGTTTCATCGTCTGCACCACACCAAAGGTGCTTTTCTGATAATTCAATCGTTAGATCAGTACCTTTAGATTTATAAACTAATTTCTTCATCTTATTGTTATTTAAAAATGCAACTTTTTCATTTAAAAGATTGATATGATTTTCCCATGCTTCCACTGGATCTTCCTGATCAATCCTTGTCATTTCGAAAATATGTGCCCATAAAGCATCAATTGCTTCTTGTCCCTTTAAGTCTGGGAAAACACGTTCAGCCCATTCTTTATTTGGATAAGCTACTAATGACCATGGGGCATTTCCAGACATAACATAATCCTTATATTCTTTTGAAGATTTTTGTTGGGTTAACATATGAGTTTTCATACGTTTAGGATCAATGTCTTTCATTAAATCTGGATCACTTGAAATAATTGAAAGTAGAGCAGCACCATTTTTTACATGTTCATTTAAAAGACCATCAATTTCCCATTGTCTTGCTTTTTTTAATGAGGTTTCAGGGGCCATTGATAATTTTGTATGCGTAATTAATTCATCTCTATAGCGCACGATTACGTTTTTAGCGCCAGCTTCATAACACTTTTTTGTGATGAGCCTTGTTAAATCAAAAGCATTAATTGGTGCGTTAAGGATCACTTCTTGATCTTTTTGTACATTAATACCGATATTTACGGCAAGTTCTGCATATTTTTCTAAGTTTTCTAAATATTCCATCTATTATCCCTCCTACAAGATATTTACTTTAATTATAACATAGTAAAAAATTAACAGCTGAAATTATTTATTAACTCTTCTTAATATAAAAGTGAATAAAACTTAATAATTCGAAATATATTTATTATTAATTAATAATTTATTATATAATAGTATATGAAATTAATTGATATTATTCATTGGTAATTTTTTCCAAGTGCTCACAAAAAGCCAAATTAGTTGGTAAAAACTATCAACTAGCAATTATTATTTTAAAAAAACGTAGTATTTAACTGGTTTTAATTTTTTGGAACGGCACTTGCATCTAAGAAAAAGTAAGGAGGGACAAATGGGAAGTAAGTTTATCTATGGGGTACACAGTAACCCTATTATTGCGGCAGTAAAGAATGAATATGATCTGTCCGAAGTAGCAAATTATGATTGTAATGTTATTTTTTTACTCAGTGGAAACGTTTTCTCTTTACATGAAACTGTAAAAGAGTTACAAGCAAAAGATAAAACGGTTTTTATCCACGTGGATTTAATTGACGGCATTTCAAATGATACTTACGGCTTAGAGTATATCGTTAAAAAGGTTAAGCCAGATGGTATTATTTCTACTAAGGGAAATCTCATTCTTGCAGCTAAGGAGTTAGGAGTTTTTACGATTCAACGTCTATTTATTTTAGACTCCTTGAGTTATCAACGTTCAATTCATGGAGTTAAAAAGTATAAGCCTGATGCGATCGAGATCTTACCAGGAATCATGCACAAGATCACACAACGAGTTAAATCAGATGTAAGAATACCTGTTATAGCTGGTGGCCTTATTAAAGACAAAGAAGATGTAATCTCAGCTCTTCAAGCTGGCGCAATCGCTGTTTCTTCTACAAGTCATAATATTTGGAGTTTATAAAGGGAGGGAAGTTTTATGAAACATGTTGGAACTATTTTAGGAACTGCCATAGCAGGTATGTTTGTTATGAGCGTATGGGGAGCATTCGCAGGCGCTTATGGTATCGGTGGTGGATGGTTTGCAGGCTTTGCAATTATTAGTATTATGTGGTATCTAAATCATTATATAGGCATTCACAATAATGATGGTGCTTGGGTAGACATGGCTTTAGGTATTGGTGTAGCAGGTACAACAGCGCCAATCTTTAGAGAAGGTATCCAAGTAGGAATCGATGCATTACCAACTTTAGCAATTGTTTTATTAGGTGGAATCGCAGGCGGTTACTTCGCAGTTCAAATGGAAAAAGTTAATTCGGAAGCGTAGAAGAGGAGGATTATTGAGATGACTATAGGAAATATGATTACAACGTTTGCAGGCGCATTTATTTTCCCATTTTTAATCAGATTAGCATGGGGTAAGTTAGTAGAAGATGTTGGTCCAATCGGTGGTTGGTTAGCAGCTGGTTTCATCGTTGGTACAACTTGGACATTAACACACGGTGTAGGATTTATTGTACAAACTGGCGCATGGATAGATATGGCATGGGCTGCTGGTATTGGTTTATTTGTAGCATCAGCTATTTCTGGTGATGATACAGCTCCAGGTCTTGTAAATGTATTCTTTGCTATCGTAGGTGGAACACTTGGCGGATTAATATTATCATTTTTATAAAATTATCATAAGCAGTAAAAGAGTTTTTAGTTTATATTTAATAGGAGGGGAACATGGAAAAAAAGTATGTATTGGCGTTTGATCAAGGTACAACTAGTTCTAGAGCAATTTTATTTAATCACGCAGGTGAGATTGTACAAACTGCTCAAAATGAATTTACTCAAATTTATCCTAAAGCTGGATGGGTTGAACATGATCCAATGGAAATTTGGGGAACTCAATCAGGCGTTGCTCGTGAAGTTTTAGAAACTGCTGGCGTTAAGCCTTCAGAAGTTGCAGCAATAGGTATTACAAACCAAAGAGAAACTACAGTTGTTTGGGATAAAAATACAGGTAAACCTGTTTATAACGCTATTGTATGGCAATGTAGAAGAACTGCTGACATATGTGACCAATTAAAAGCTGATGGTTACGAAGATTATATTAGAAAAAATACTGGTTTAGTTGTTGATGCTTACTTCTCAGGTACTAAGATTAAATGGATCTTAGATAATGTTGAAGGTGCAAGAGAAAAAGCAGAAAATGGCGATTTATTATTTGGTAACATTGATACTTGGTTAATCTGGAATTTAACTAGAGGTAAGAAGCATGTTACTGATTATACAAATGCATCAAGAACTTTGATTTATAACATAAAAGAATTAAAATGGGATGACAAGATCTTAGAAGCATTAGATATACCTAAGTCTATGTTACCTGAAGTTAAACCTTCAAGTGAAGTTTATGGCCATACTGATGTTGAAACATTTGGTGGCGCAGAAATTCCTATCGCAGGTATTGCTGGTGACCAACAAGCAGCATTATTTGGACAAACTTGTTTCAAGCCTGGAATGGCTAAAAACACTTATGGTACTGGTTGTTTCATGTTAATGAACACTGGTGAAAAAATGGTACCATCTGAAAATGGTCTATTAACAACTATTGCATGGGGACTTGATGGAAAAGTAACATATGCTTTAGAAGGATCAATCTTTATCGCTGGTGCTTCTGTACAATGGTTAAGAGATGAAATGAAAATGATTACTGATGCTGCAGATACTGAGTATTTTGCTAGCAAAGTTGACGACACTGATGGTGTTTACGTAGTTCCTGCATTCGCTGGATTAGGCGCACCTTACTGGGATATGTATGCAAGAGGTACGATTGTAGGCTTAACTAGAGGATCTAACAAGAATCATGTAATACGTGCGACTTTAGAGTCTATTGCATACCAAACAAGAGACGTATTAGAAGCAATGGAAAAAGATTCAGGTATCGAACTTAAGACATTAAAAGTTGATGGTGGAGCTGTTGCAAATAACTTCTTAATGCAATTCCAATCAGATCTTTTAGGCGTTCCAGTAGATAGACCTGAAATCACAGAAACAACTGCATTAGGCGCTGCTTACTTAGCAGGTTTAGCTGTAGGCTTCTGGGATACTAAAGAAGATGTTGTTGAAAAGTGGAAATTAGATAAGAAATTTGGACCAGTTATGTCAGATGAAGATCGTCACGAGAAATATGATGGTTGGAAAAAAGCTGTAGAAAGAGCTAAAGGCTGGGAAGAAGCTTAATAAATATTCAGAATATTTTAATAAATATTCAAAAATATATTGACAACGTTTTCCGATATGATATAATTATGTCAATAACAACTGAATAATTAATGAGAATTGAGAGCCACGAAAACAACCTATGGAGTGATAGGTACAGTTTTTTCGTGGCTTTTTTTATTTAAAAAAAGGAGGACAAAATGTATGATATTGCAATAATAGGAGCAGGTGTAATTGGTAGTGGTATTGCACGTGAATTATCTCGTTATAAATTAAATGTTGCTTTAATTGAGAAATCAAATGATGTTGCTACAGGTACTTCAAAAGCGAATAGTGCTATAGTACATGCAGGATATGATGCAAAATTTGGTACAAATAAAGGAAAATTTAATGTAGCGGGAAACAAAATATATGGGGAAATATGTGATGAACTAAATGTACCTTTTGATCGTATTGGATCTTATGTTATTGGTTTTGATGAAGAGGATATGAAAACACTACAGGAATTATATGAAAATGGCGTAAAATTAGGAATAGAAGGTCTAGAAATTCATGATCAAGGGCAAGTATTAGCTAATGAACCTAATATTAATAAAGAAGTACTTGGTGGTTTATATGCGCCTACAGCTGGAATTGTTGAAACTTGGGAGTTAGCAATTGCTTATGCTGAAAATGCAATAGATAATGGTACAGAACTTATTTTGAATTATGAAGTGAAAGATATTAATAAGGAAAAGGATTTCTTCGTTATAACCAATGGTAAAGAAGCAATAGAAGCAAAAATAGTAATCAATGCTGCAGGGGTTTTTGCAGATAAAATAAACAATATGTTAGCGACGCCATACTTTGAAATTAATCCTAGAAAAGGGGAATATTTCTTATTAGACAAAACTTCAAAGGGTTTGGTTAATCATGTAATATTCCAATGTCCAACAAAAATGGGTAAAGGTGTCTTAGTAACACCGACAGTAGATGGAAATATTTTATTAGGGCCAACGTCTGAAGATATTGATGATAAAACTGATAAAGCAACAACAAAACATGGATTAGATTACATCAGAGAAACAGCTTTAAAAACTACTCGTTCGATTGAATTTAGAGAAGTAATTACAACATTTGCTGGTTTAAGAGCAGAACCAAGTACACATGATTTTATTATTGAAAAATCGCCAGAAGTAGACGGTTTGATTAATGTTGCAGGAATCAAGTCTCCTGGACTTTCTTCTGCGCCAGCCATAGCAAAAGAAGTTGTTACTTTCGTTGATGACTTGATGGGTAGTTTAGAAGAAGATCCAACTTTCAATCCTAACAGAAAAGCGAGAACGTTCTTTAATGAGTTATCAAAGGAAGAAAAAGATGCTTTAATTAAAGAAAATCCTAAATACGGACATGTTGTTTGTAGATGCGAAACAATTACCGAAGCAGAAATTGTTGATGCTATTAACAGAAGTGCAGGTGGTAGAACAATTAACGGTATCAAGAGAAGGTGTAGACCTGGTGCTGGTAGATGTCAAGGTGGATTCTGTGGTCCAAGAGTTATTGAAATTTTAGCTAGAGAGCTAGATGTTGATCCAAAGGATATTGCTTTAGAAGAGCTTGGATCTGAGATATTAACTGGCGAAACTAAAGAAGATTGTTAGGAGGCAAGTAATGAATTACGATATTATTGTTATTGGCGGTGGACCAGCAGGATTAGCTGCTGCTATAGAAGCAAAGAAAAAGGGTGTCGATAAGATATTAGTTCTTGAAAGAGATCGAGAACTTGGTGGTATATTACAGCAATGTATTCATAACGGTTTTGGATTACACATATTCAAGGAAGAATTAACAGGTCCGGAATATGCAGAACGATTCATAGATGAATTACATGAAATGAACATAGATTATAAACTCAACCACATGGTTATTGATATTTCTGAAGATAAAGTTGTAACTGTGATCAGTGAAGATAATGGGTTACAGTTAATCAATGCAAAATCAGTGATTTTAGCCATGGGCTGCCGTGAAAGAACAAGAGGTGCTATAGCAGTTCCTGGATCTCGACCAGCAGGTATTTTAAGTGCTGGTACAGCACAAAGATACGTAAACATGGAAGGCTACATGGTGGGTAAAAAAGTTGTTATTGTTGGTTCTGGAGATATAGGATTAATTATGGCGAGAAGGATGTCATTAGAAGGTGCTTCTGTTGAAGCAGTTGTTGAAATAATGCCATTTTCTGGTGGACTTAACAGAAATATTGTTCAATGTTTAGATGATTATGATATTCCATTAAAATTAAGCCATTCTGTGACAGAAATTAGAGGTAAAGACCGTGTGACAGGTGTTACAATTTCACAAGTTGACAAGAATTTAAATATCATAGAAGGTACTTCTTATGATGTAGAATGTGATACTGTTTTATTCTCAGTAGGATTGATTCCAGAAAATGAGTTATCTTTAAAAGCTGGTATTGATTTAAGTAAGCAAACGAATGGTGCTGTGGTAAATGAAAATATGGAAACAGAAGTGCCGGGAATATTTGCCTGTGGTAATGTACTTCATGTACATGACTTAGTTGATTGGGTAACTGAAGAAAGCAGAAAAGCTGGTGCATATGCTGCTGAGTATGTTTTAGGCGGGTGTAAAGATAGTAGTTCTGATGAAGTCATTCGTACAGTTGCTAAAAATGGTATTTCATATATTGTGCCACAAAGATTAAGAAAAGATAACTTACATGAAGAAATCATTTTATATTTCCGAGTTAGAGATATATATTATGACAGAAAAATAGTTGTTAAAAATAAAGGCGAGGTTATTAAATCAGTAAAAAGAAGACATCTAGCACCAGGTGAAATGGAGCAAGTTAAGATCAAAACAGAACTGTTAAGAAACATTGACATTGATGAGTTAACTGTTGAAGTTTCAGAGGAGGTTTAATCATGGAAAAAAAAGAAATGACGTGTATTGTATGTCCAATTGGCTGTCATGTAGAAATATGGAAAGAAGATGGCGAATTCGTGATTACTGGTAATCAGTGCCCGCGTGGTGAAACCTATGCAATTAAAGAATTGACGAATCCAACACGAATGATTCCTACAACTGTTACTATCAAAGGTGCTAAATTACCGAGACTTCCTGTAATAACATCAGATCCAGTGCCTAAAGAAGACATTTTTAAAGTAATGGAAGTTGTTAACAAGGCGAAGGTTGAAGCCCCAGTAACTGTTGGTGATGTAATTGTTGAAGATGTATTAGGTTTAGGAGTAAATATAGTTGCAACTAGAAGCATGAAAAAAGCTGAGTAATGCTTAATTATATTAATTTATCCATAATTACTTTTATGAATCATTAATATATTTAGTTTTTAAATTTGTTAGTTAGATATAAAATATGAAAGAGAGGTAGTCAATGGAACTTGTTGATAGAATTAAATTTAAAAACAACATAAATCAATTGGATCAATATGATTTCAATACGGTTTTTAATGCTTTACCAGATGGTATTTGTATTATAGATCAGGATAATTATGTTATATTTGTAAATGATTCATTTAAAAAATTACCTAATATTTCAAATGAAAATATTCTGTATCAAAAAGTTCATAGAAGTATTCATAATCAGATGCTTCTTAAAGCTATTAAGTTTAAACAAGAGAAATCTTTAACTATCGTAAATGAAAAAGGCCAGCGTTATAGAATTCATACCAATGTAATGACAAATAATAGTGGTCATTACTTGGGTATGATTATACGTTATGAAAAGTTAGAAATCAATAGCGACAATATTATAAGGATGAAGATCCCCATGACATTAGAAAACCCTTACGAAGAAATAATTACTAAAAATGACCAACTGATAAGAGAACTAAGCAAAGCAAAAAAAGCTTCAAAAAGTAATGCAACAATTATTATTAATGGTGAAAGTGGTACTGGTAAAGAGTTATTGGCTAAAGCTATTCACCATTCAAGCAAAAGAAAAGATAGTAATTTTGTTGCTGTTAACTGTGGAGCAATTCCTGAAAATCTCTTTGAATCACATTTATTTGGTCATACAAAAGGCGCTTTTACAGGTGCTGTTGCTGAAAAAATAGGTAAGCTAGAATATGCAAATGGCGGTACAATATTCTTAGATGAAATAGGAGAACTGCCTTTAAACATGCAAGTAAAACTTCTTAGAGTCATTCAAGAACGAAAAATATCTAAGATTGGTAGTAATAAAGTACAATCGATAGATCTAAGAATAATAGCTGCGACGAATAAAGACCTTAGTGAAATGGTTAAAAATGGCACTTTTAGAGAAGATTTGTATTATCGATTAAATGTTATACCAATTCACTTAATTAGCTTAAGAGAGCGAAATGAAGATATTCCACTGTTATTAGATTATTTTAAAGATGTTTATTGTGAAGAAAACGGTTTAGAGAAGATTGAATTTTCTGAAAAATCAATTGAAGCATTGTGTAGTTATGATTGGCCAGGGAATATTAGAGAGCTTAAGAATCAAGTGGAACGAATGATTATTTTATCATGTGATGACACAATAGAATTTTCTGACTTAGCACCAATTATTACAAATATATATTATGAACAAAGCCAGAAAAGAGCCAACAACTTTCTTCATTCAACTCTTGAAGGAAAATTGGAATCATTTGATGTCTATGAAAAAGAAATTTATCGCAAAGCTTATGAAATTTATGGAAGTTTCAATGCGGCAGGTAAAGCTTTAGGTGTAACGCATAAAACAGTTGCAAGTAAGTTAAGAAAATACGAAATTATATAAAATTTAATATGTGGTGAAAGTAGCGGTTTATATAAGATAAAATGATTTATACTTAAAAACATTATTTTGAATTGACTGGTCCTATATATACAGGAAATTATTCGATAAGTATATTTTATAAATATTTTATAGAAACCACCGTAATTGATATTTCCCCAAGTAAATAGATTACAGTAGTTAAATAATTTTAATAATTGTTTTTGCTTTGCTATATTAGCCACATGGAGCAGTCAATCTCCTTTTTAGTTAAAAGTCCTTTTATAGGGCTTTTTTTCTTTTATAAGATTTTTACAATTATTGAATACATTGAATAATTATAGTATGATATAACTACATAAAACTTTTAATAAATAGTAAAAAAAGAATAAGAGGAGATATAATGAAAATACTGTATTATGAGTGTAAAACTGGCATTAGTGGAGATATGAATTTAGGTGCTTTAATAGACCTTGGTGTCAATAGTAATTACTTAGAGAAAGAGTTAAAGAAATTAAATATAGATGAAGAATTTGATTTAGAAGTAACTAAGGCTAGTAAGATGGGTATTACTGGTACAAAAGTTGATGTGGTTCTAAAAAATCAATCATTAAAGAAAAATGATAGTCATAGCCATAGTCACAGTCATAACCATACTGATAACCATAACCACAATCACATACATGAACACACTCATGACAATTATCATAATGACAATCACACACATGATCATAATAGAAATTTTCGAATGATTAAAGAATTAATAAAAACATCAGATTTTAATGATTATGTAAAGAATCTTTCAATAGAAATGTTTAGACTGATTGCTGAAGCTGAAGGAAAAGTCCATGGAAAGTCTTTAGAAGCGGTACATTTTCATGAAGTAGGCGCGACGGATTCTATAATAGATATTGTAGGCGCAGCCATTTGTCTTGAATATTTAGACGTAGAAAAGGTAATTTCTACTCCTGTACAGCTAGGAGGTGGGTTTGTTAATTGTGCCCATGGAAGAATCCCAGTACCTGCACCTGCTACAATCGAGATTCTAAAAAATGTACCAGTTAAAACAGGTTTAGTAGATTTCGAGACAACTACACCTACGGGAGCAGCTATTTTAAAAAGCACTGTTAATCGTTTTGTTGAAAATTTAGATTTTACTGTAGAAACGATTGGCTATGGTCTTGGGACTAAAGATTTTGAGGTTCCAAATGTTCTAAGGGTTTTTCTAGGTGAATTAAATGATGATGAAGTGCAAGAAGAACAACAAGTAATTGTTGAAACGAATATCGACGATATGAACTGTGAGTTGTATCCCTATATTGAGGAAAAATTGCTTAGTAAAGGTGCTTTAGATGTCTATAAGACATCTATTATGATGAAAAAAGGCAGACCTGCAGTTAAACTTTCTGTTTTAGCTTTAGAAAAAGATTTAGAAACAATTCAAAAAATAATTTTTGAAGAATCTACTACTGCTGGTATTCGTTGGTATCCAGTTCATAAAGTAATGTTAACGCGATCATTTGAAAAGGTTAATACTAAATATGGTGATATTAAAGTTAAAAATTTTTATTATAACAAAAGAATTATTAAGTCTAAACCAGAGTTTGAAGAATGTAAACGTCTCGCTTTAAAGCATGGCGTAAGTATTAATGAAGTTATAGAAAGTGCTCAAAAGAATGGTGAAAGAAATGAGTAATAAATATTTAAAATTAGTGCATTCTATTAAAAAGTTAGAATCAGTAGCAGTAGCTTTTTCAGGTGGTGTAGATAGCACTCTGTTAATTAAAGCATGTAAGGAGGCTTTAGATGAGAATGCTATTGCTTTGACAATAGATTCTCCTTATATACCTAATTGGGAAATTGAAGAAGCAAAGGATCTGGCTAAAAATATTGGTATAAAGCACGAAATTATAAAACTAAATGAAATACCAAGTATTATCAAGAATAATCCATATAATCGCTGCTATCTTTGTAAAAAAACTCTATTTACTATGATGAAAGAACGGAGTAAAGCACTAGGATATACTTACTTAATTGACGGTACAAATTTTGATGATACAAAAGTATATAGGCCTGGTATAAAAGCATTAGAAGAACTGAATATTATTAGTCCTTTATTAGAAAATAAGTTAACTAAAAACGAGATAAGGGAGATATCTAAACAATTAGATTTATCCACATGGAATAAACCTGCTTATGCATGTTTATTGACACGTTTTCCATATGATACTTATCTTGAGAGTAAAAATATTTCTATTGTAGAAAAGGCAGAAGAGTATCTAATGTCAATCGGTTTTCTAGGACTACGGGTAAGAAAACACAAAGATATTGCTAGGATTGAAGTTTCTCGTGATGAGCGCAAGAAATTATTTAATGAAAAACTATTAGATGATATATCAGATACAATTAAAGCGATAGGATTCAAATATGTTTGTTTTGAAGCATCAGGTTACAGAAGCGGCAGTTTTGACAAAAATATAATAACAGAGGATGAGAGTAATGAATAGTCAAGAATTAGAATTTTTATTAAAAAAAGTTCAGAATAAAGATATAAGTGTAGAGAGGGCATTAGAAGATTTAGTTAGTCTACCTTTTGGAGATTTAGGATTTGCTAAGATCGATAATCACCGAGAAATGCGTGTTGGTTATCCAGAGGTTATTTATTGTGAAGGCAAGACTTATGAACAAATAAAAGAAATAATTAAATATATGGATGCTAATAATGAAAATATACTTGCAACTAGAGTTAGTGAGAAAATCGGAATGAAACTAAGACATGATTTTACTAAGGGAATATATAATACCTTAGGTAGAACTTATACAATAAAAAACAAAGAAACAAAAGAAACTAAGGATTTTATAGCAATTGTTTCAGGTGGAACATCGGATTTAGCTGTAGTAGAAGAGGCATATGAAACAGCAAAGATTTTTGGTAATCGTGTTAAGAAATTTACTGACGTAGGCGTAGCAGGTATTCATCGATTGTTTTCTGAAATAGAAGAAATTAGAAAGGCTAAAGTTATAATTGTTGTTGCAGGTATGGAAGGTGCGTTGGCAAGTGTTGTTGGTGGATTAGTTAATCAACCAGTTATTGCTGTACCAACAAGTATTGGTTATGGGGCAAATTTTCAAGGCGTTTCGGCATTGCTATCGATGTTAAATAGTTGTGCAAGTGGTGTTACTGTTGTAAATATAGATAATGGTTTTGGTGCAGCATATTCTGCAAGTCAGATTAACAAGTTATAATATTATTATTTTTTTTGGGGGGGAGAGATATGTCAATAGAATTAGTACATGTTATTAGAGGTGGAGAAATAGAGAGTATTCATAGAGGGGATATCGTAGGTGTCGATTCTAAAGGTGGAGTAGTTTTTTCATATGGGGATTTGAATAAAAGAACATTTTGGCGTTCTTCAGCTAAACCTTTTCAAGTACTTCCATTGTTGAGAAGCGGTGGCGTGGAAAAATATGGGTTCGAATTAGATGAAATAGCATTAATGACTGCTTCTCATGGTGGAGAATCAACTCATGTAAAAACAGTTAAAAACATTTTAAAGAAAATAGGTAAATCAATTGAAGATTTAGAGTGTGGTGTCTCTGCACCAATGCACAAGAAGTCATATATTGAAATGTTGAAAAGTAATAGTGCTTTCTCTAGTGCAAATAATCCTTGTTCTGGGAAACATTCAAGTATGTTGGCTTATGGTTTAATGAATAATTATGACCTAAAGAATTATATTGATAAAAATCATATTATTCAAAAGCATATGTTACAAGTGATTAGTGAAATTACAAATCTTGAGGCGCCAGATATTGATATTGCTATTGACGGATGTGGTGTACCTGTTTTCGGACTACCTATCTACAATATGGCTTTAGCTTATAGCCAATTGATTTCTTCTGAAGATGTACATATGAAAAAAGTAGTTAGAGCAATGACAACTCATCCATTTAATGTGGCAGGTACGGATCGGTTAGATACAATTTTAATGGAAGAAACAGATGGTAAAATACTAGCAAAATTAGGTGCAGAATCTGTCTATTGTATGGGCGTTAAAAATGAGGGTGTTGGTATTGCATTAAAAATAGAAGATGGTAACTATCGACCTTTAGATGCCTTGGTACCATCGTTATTATTAAAACATAAGTTTATTAATCATAAAGAATATGATAAAATAAACAAAAGACTTACATTAGAAATTAAGAATAATAGAAAAGAAAAAGTTGGCATAATTCAATCATTAATCTAATTATGTTCTAGAATGATTATTTAGGGTATATGAATGATGACTAATAAATAAAATGGAGGCGATAAATTTGAAAGGTACTGTAGTAGCAACGTGGATCAAAACAATGAAGAAGCACTATCCTCAAGAGAAAGTTGAAAAAGCATTATCAGCAGCGGGTATTCCCTATGATAAGATTTTTAACCCTTTAGAAGATGTTAGTGATGAAAAACCATTTACAATGGTAAAAACCCTGGCCAATGACTTAGACATAAAATATGAAGCTTTATGGAAAGAAATTGGTATTGATAATGTTAAGACTTTTTATGAAAACTATAAAAGCATGTTTAAAAGAGAAAGTGTTTACGATTTTCTAAGTGGCATGAATAGTTTACATAAAGTTGTTATGAAAAAAATAAACAATGCAAAACCCCCGATTTTGGATATGGAGCCAATTGGAAGAAGAGAAGCTTATTTTACATATCGTTCAAAAAGAAATATGTACGGTTATTTTCAAGGGCTACTTGAAGGCGTCATTCGCCACTATGATGAAGAAGTAAAAGTAGAAGAAATATCTCGTAATGAAGGGGAGATGAAACTCAAGCTGACTTTTCCTTATGATATTTATAATAAGAAGACATTTATAATGAATAAAGTTTTATCTTTAGGTTTTATTTCTAATATTAATGTTAAAGTTTCATTGCTTACTTTATTATTTATGGGTGTTGTCACTGTAGGGGCAACATTTGTACCAGATAGTTTTAAGTTATACACAATGTTAGGTGGCGCCTTGGTCTCTAGTTATTTAGCATCGACTATTATTAATTTGCCATTTAATTTAATATTTGACGATATGAATAACTTAAAGAAAAATAATTATGTGTTCAAATACAAGGTTGATACAAAGGACACCTATGAAGAGTACTTTGCGTTAGTTAATAACTATAGAGATTTTATAGTAGAAGATTTTATGAATTATAAATCAATGGTAGATGATCTTGAAAACTTTGGCGATAGTTTATCAAATATTTCAACTGAAATGGGTTATACTTCAACTGAGATAGAAGACATTGTTGATCAATTAGCATATGCAGCAACGGCTCAGGCAGAAGATACAGAGAAATCAGTAGCAATTCTAAATAAGAATGTTAAAGCACTAGAAGACGTAGCTCAGACGGAGCAAGAGAATAAAGTTGAGTTGGAAGGTGTTCTTGAAGAAATAAGTAGTAATTTTGAAGAAGTCCAGATAACTGCTAATCAGATACAAGATGTCTTAAAGCATTTTGAGGATGTTAGACAAAAAAGTAATGACTTAGGTGCTAAAACAAAAGATATCACAAACATAGTAAATTTAGTTTCTGATATTGCAGAGCAGACAAATCTTTTAGCATTAAATGCATCAATTGAAGCAGCCCGTGCAGGTGAAATGGGTAAAGGTTTTGCTGTTGTAGCTGATGAAGTTAGAAAGTTAGCTGAAGAGAGTCAAAAAGCAGTAGAAAAGATTGGTAATGAGTTAAATATTTTTGGTAATGATATTAATTCTTTAGTAAAAAATATAGATAACCAGTATATCATTTTAGAAAGTGAAAATGAGAAATTAGAAACTGTCGTTGATAATTCAAAACAATCCAATGAAAAAATGGTAGATATGTCTATGAAGATGATACAGACAGCTGAAAAGTTAGAGAATGAAACAGATTCTATATCTAAAGTATTTGAAAACATAGAATCTCTTGCAGCTATTGCAGAAGAAAATTCAGCTTCTAGTGAAGAAGTGAGTGCAAGTGTAAGTGTTTATACTGAGGAAATTAAAAATTTAACCAAGCAAATTACAGAGTTTAAAACATTAACCCATGAGTTTGCTGAAGATATTAGTCAGTATAAAGTTTAAACTATAAATAGGCGCTTGAATAAGCGTCTGTTTTATTAAAAGGAGTCGTATGTCAAAAGAAAGAATAAAAAAATTTGAAAGTAAAAAACGTTTAAAGGAATTGGAACCTTATGAAACATTGTTATCAATAGGTTTAGAAAAAAATCATGTTTTTTGTGATATTGGTGCTGGTACAGGAATATTTTCATTTGCTGCATCTGGTATTACCTCAAATGCTATTTATGCAGTAGAGATTTCTGATGAGATGATTGAGCTACTTATGAAAAGGAAAAACGAAGGACAAGTTGATCAATTAGAAATTATAAAAGTTTCTGATAGTATCTTGCCAATTGATGTAAACTCAGTTGATCGGGTTTTGTTATCAACAGTTTTCCATGAACTAGAAAAGCCATCAAAAATGTTAAAATCAATTAAGAGAATACTGAAAAGTGACGGACTTTTAGCGATTATTGAATTTCATAAACAAGATACTCCTATGGGACCGCCAACTAACCATCGTATTAGCAAATCAGAGCTTGAGAAAATATGTTTAAGCAACAATTTTGAAAAAGTTAAAACTTTTGATCTTGGAGAGAACTTCTATTTATCCTTATTTAAATAAAAAATCACAGCATTTATGCTGTGATTTTAACTTTTAATTAATGGTTTCTGATTTAATTGCAAGATGTTTAGATTTTAATGAAATTACTTCTCTTCTTAATAAATAGAGACTTAATATAATGGCTAATACATCTGCTATAGGGAAGGCAGCATAAATACCTATAACACCTAAATTATTGAAGTTAGGTAATAATAATACTAAAGGTATTAGGAAAAGTGTTTGTCTAGACATTGATACTATTAAAGCAGGGCCTGCTTTTCCAATTGCTTGAAATAAAGAAGCTGAAAGTATTTGAATACCAACGAATGGAATCATGATTGTGACAATACGAATAGCTACTTTGCCCAAATTTACTAACTCAGTGTCATTATTAAACATTTTAATAATTATTCCAGGGAACAACTGAATAATTATAACACCAATGGTAGAATATATAATCAAGAATTTAATGGATACCTTTAATACTTCGATTACCCGTTTAAAATTCTTCGCACCATAGTTAAAGCTAGCAATAGGTTGAAAACCTTGTACAATACCAAACATGGGCATTAGAATAAACATTAAGACACGATTGATAACACCATAGACACTAATTGCTAAATCTCCTCCATAAAAGCCTAAGGAATTGTTAACAACAATTGCCAAAATACTACCTGCAATTTGTCGCATAAAAGTAGGGAAGCCGACAGTAAAGATTTCTTTTAAATACTCAAAATTTGGTTTTAAGTGATGGGGCATGATTTTAAAGTTACTTTTCCCTCGATAGAAATAATTAGTAACATAAAGAAAAGCAAGTACTTGCCCTAAAACAGTTGCAATAGCAGCACCTTCTATACCAAAACCTAATAATTCAATGAAAATAGGGTCTAAAATAATATTAAATCCTGTTCCAATCATCATGGAGATCATTGCAACCTTAGCGTTACCTTCAGCTCGAATGACATTATTAGAAACCATGGAAATAGTTAAAAATATACTTCCCATTAATATAATATTCATATAATCATAAGCTAAGGGTAAAAGTGTGTCTGTAGCACCAAACAAGGTTAGTATTGGATTAAGAAACTCTCTACCCAATGTTATAAGAAGGATACCTATAATAAAAATCGATAAAAAAGCATTTCCCACAATATGATCAGCTTTCTCAATTTGTTTTGCACCTAATGCACGAGAAGCAGCACTTGCAGCTCCAATACCAATCATTGTTCCTAAACCCATAATAATCATTTGAATTGGAAATGATATTGCTAGTGCGCCAATAGCATCTACACCTACAAATTGTCCCAAAAAAACAGTATCAACAAAATTGTATAGTGCATTAACAATCATACCCATCATAGCTGGGATAGAGAGTCTTTTTAAGAGCTTTCCAATATTCTCTTCCCCTAAAGCTTTACTATTTTTATTCATTTTCGTACATCCTTTCTATTAGATTGTTAGCATTTTTTATAATTTTATTAGATATACTTTTAAAAAAGATGATTTCTTCTTGTGTTATTTCTTTAGTAATCTCATTGTTCCAGACCTTAAATAAATCTAATATATCCTTTGATAATTCCTTGCCTTTTTGAGTTGAGAACAACATATATTTGCGATGGTCATCTTTGTTTAATTTTCGTTTAATATAACCATGTTTAATCAATTTCTTTACTCTACGAGTTGTTGTACTTTTGTCCACATTAAAGCATTGTGATAAAGTATTTTGCTCAACGGAATCATTTTCACTTATATAGTGTAAAAAATGAACTTCCTCTTTTTTTAATTCAATATCTTTTAATTTATATTTCAGATATTTGTGCAAGTTTTTATGTAAAGTCGTCATGAACTCACCCCAAAAATTTATTTTTTCTTTTTCAGTCATAGAAAACTCCTTTATTTAGTTAGTTGTAGGTGCAACGAATTATATTTTAACACGAAATAGTTGCGCGTGCAACTTATTTAATAAAATTAAATAGCTTAACCTTTTTTTGTAATTGATTTAAGCATACATTTATTATAAAATAATGAGTAATTGACAATAATAAAGGGGAAGATTAATGAACAAAAAAAGAATATTTATAGTTTTTATACTGATAATTTTAACAATGACCTTAGGTTTTGCGGAAAGTATACCAGAAAATACTGGTATGAATAATGAAAATATAGAAAATAATGAGCAAGCTTATGAAATTAGTTATGAGAGAGCTAAGGTATTAGAAGTAATAGATTTTGCAGCTCCTGATGAGTTTGGTGAAGGGTTTCAAGAAGTAACCCTTAAAATTACCTCAGGTGAATATGCCGGTGAAGTTTTTCTAATTGAAAATCACTTACCGAAAAACTTAGCCTATCGTATTGAAGTAGCACCAGGTGACAATATTATAATCGCTATAGATGAGATCGGAAATGAAAAGCAAATATATATATCCGATTACTATAGAAACAATGTACTTATTATCCTGGTATTTGTTTTTCTAGGATTGTTAATAATAATTGGAAAATATAAAGGATTTAAATCTGTTATAACAATTTCTTTGACAATGTTTTTGATTTTTAAAGTGCTTATACCTGGTATATTAAATGGGTACAATTCTTTAGCTTTATCGATTAGTATCTCTTCTGTTATTACAATATTAACTATAGTCATTGTTTCTGGCTTTAATAAAAAGAGTTTAGCAGCAATTATTGGTACGGTATCAGGTGTTGTTATAGCAGGTGGAATTTCAATTATTGTTGGGAATACAATAGAAATTACTGGCATGATGCCAGATGAAGCAGCAATGTTACAATATTTACCGAATGCAATTAGTCTGAATTACAAAAATTTATTGTTCTCCGGAATTCTATTGGGTGCTCTTGGAGCGGTAATGGATGTTGCTATGAGTATTGCTTCTTCAATTAATGAGATTTATAATGCTAATTCAGCTATAGAAAGTAAAACTCTTTTTAAAGCTGGTATGGCAGTAGGTCATGATATAATGGGTACAATGGCTAATACTTTAATTTTAGCTTATACGGGCAGTTCTATTCCCTTATTACTAATATTAAATGCTTCAGGAGAGTCTTTTACTTCTATTGTAAATATGGATATCGTAGCAACAGAGGTTGTTCGTTCATTAGCGGGTAGTATTGGGTTAATCGTTACTATACCAATAACAGCTATCATTTCTGTTATCTTTCTAAAAAGTAATGCCTCGAATAAATAATTTGATTTTGGAGATGATTTGTCAATGAATTATAAAGATATTGCTAAGGTTTTTACATGTTATTATGAGTCGCCTATTGGATTATTATTGTTGGAAGCAAACAATTTGGCTTTAATAAGTATCAGTTTTACTCAAGAGAAAAACTGCAATGAAAGAATGAATGGTTTCCTTAGAAAAACAAGACTTCAATTAGATGAATATTTTAGTGGTAAACGAAGGGTCTTTAACTTACCAGTAATATATAATGGCACAACTTTTCAAGTGAAGGTATGGGAAGCCCTTAGAGAAATAGATTACGGAAAAACTGTTTCCTATAAAGAAATTGCTGAAAAAATCAATCACTCGAAAGCTTATCGTGCTGTTGGGAGTGCAAATAACAGAAATCAATTGCCAATCATTATTCCTTGTCATCGGGTAATTGGTTCAAAAGGAAAACTGACAGGTTATGCTGGTGGCCTTTGGAGAAAAAAATGGCTATTAGAGCATGAAAAGGGAATTTTAGAAAGGAAGGGCCTATGAAAGAAAAAGAGAAGATGCTTGCTGGTGAAATGTATAATCCCATGGATCCAGAGTTAAAAGCAGATCGTGAAAGAGCTCATGAACTTTGTTACACATATAATCAGTTAGCTCCCAGCGAAAAAAGCAGAAAAAAAGAGATATTAATGAAATTATTTGATACAGAGAACAATTGTTATATTGAACCAAATTTCAGATGTGACTATGGTTATAATATTACTTTCGGAAAAAACTTTTACATGAACTTTGATTGTGTTATTTTAGATGTGAATCAAGTAACATTTGGTGACAATGTAATGGTGGCTCCAAAAGTCCAAATTTACACTGCTACACATCCTTTGAATCCTGAGGGAAGGAATTCCGGGCGTGAGCTAGGCTACCCAATTGTTATTGGAAACAATGTTTGGATTGGTGGGGGAGCAATAATATGTCCTGGTGTTACTATTGGAGATAATGCTGTTATTGCAGCAGGTGCCGTGGTAACAAAAGATGTAGAGAAAAACGTTTTAGTTGGTGGTAATCCAGCAAAATTTATTAAAGTAATTGAATAAGCAGTTTAAGAGGAGAAAAATGTTATTTGAAAAAGAAATTAGAACTTATAAATCAGTAAATCAGCAAGAAGCAAGTGATCAAGAAGTAATGTTAGAATATATAAGTGATTATAAGAATAATATATTAACAAGAGAAAATAAAATTGCTCATCTAACAAGTTCTGGATTTATAATGAACAAAACATTAACAAAGGTATTGATGATTCATCACAATATTTACAACACATGGGCATGGACTGGCGGTCATGCCGATGGCGAAGGCAATCTTTTGGAAGTTGCCATAAAAGAAGCAAAAGAAGAAACTGGTCTAGAATCCGTTGAACTGATGAGTCCAGAGATTGCTTCAATAGATATTCTACCAGTCAATGGTCATTTTAAAAATGGTGAGTATATTTCGGCCCACTTACATTTAAATGTTGCGTATTTATTAAAAGCTAATGAAGAACAATCGTTATCTGTTAATCAGAGAGAAACTTCTGGTGTAAAATGGATTACAATAGACCAAGTTGCAGATTATTCAGGAGAACCAGAACTAATTAAGATTTACAATAAGTTAATAGATAAAGCGAAAAAAATAGAAGCTTAGATTAGTTTCTATTTTTGACTTTTAAAATAATCGTTATTGAACATGTATGCAAAAATATTATTCATAACTAATGATTAATTATTCAAGAGGATATATATTGATATTTTGCTTGTAAACAAAGATAATTTGTTAAATAGTATTATGAATGAAGTTAAGTCTTCTGATATAATGTTTTTATTAATAGGAGGAAGATATGGAAAAAATCATTGGCGTTACAATAAAAAAGAGTAGAAGTAATGCAATTAAAAAGTATAAGTCTGATCATTTAGAAGGGATTGATCTGTTAAATGTATCTTCAGATTATTCAGATGCTATTAGTGATTACGGCGGTATACCTTTTTTGATACCTATCCTTAAGAACTATGATGAGAATAAAATTAAAAGTATTATTAGACATATAGATGGACTTTTATTAACTGGTGGTGAAGATATCCATCCAAAATATTATCAAAAAGGAAATGTTCCATGTAAGGCACATGAATTAATGAAGAGAGATTCTCAAAGAGATAGCTTTGAGCTGGCTTTATTAGAAGAAGCTTATAAGGAAAATATACCTATTTTAGGAATTTGTAGAGGCCATCAATTAATCAATGTTAGTTTTGGTGGTACTTTGATAAATGATATAGAAAGTTCATTTAGTTCTGAAATCACCCATTTAGCTTCATTGACGGATAAGACGCAATTAATTCATAGTGTTAGAATTAAAGCAGATAGTTTTCTTGATAAAATTTATCACTCAGGTAATTTGCTAGTGAACAGTTTTCATCATCAGTGTATTAATGAATTAGCCAAAGACTTTGAAATAATAGCTGAGAGTGCTGATGAAATAATCGAAGGAATAATATATAAAGGTCCCGAGTGGATTGTTGGTGTACAATGGCACCCTGAAATGTTATATAAAAAGTATAAAATTCATGGCAGATTGTTTAAAAGTTTTATTGAAATTGTAAATAAAAGGGCTGATAACACTTAATTAAGTATTATCAGCTCATTTTAATTTCTTACTAATATGGCCACCAGTGTCTACCAGATTTTTTAATCAATTCAATGCTGGATTCAGGACCTTTTGTGCCAGCTGTGTAAAATGATAACAGATCTTTTTTTGTATTGCTACATGACTTAGCAATTGGATCTATAAAGTGCCATGTATGCTTTAGTTCTTCCCAAGTAGTGAATAATAGTTTTTCATTTTTAAATAGACCAGATAGAATTTTTTCATAGGCATCAGGCGCTAGATAATCAACGAGGCAACTTTTGCAAAAATCCATTTCAACGGATGATATTTCATCTTCAACCCTAGGCTTTTTTAAATTAAATCTAACATTGATGCCTTCTTCAGGTTGTATTTTTATTTGCAAAATATTTGATTGAAATTTTTTATTAATCATATGCTCAGCTTTTTTATCTTTTTTAAATTCAATGGTAATATAAACAGCTTTTCTATCTAATCTTTTACCAGTTTTTAAGTAAAAGGGGACACCTTTCCATGTCGGATGGTCTATAAAAACCTCTAATGCAGCGAAGGTTTCCGTTAATGAATCGTCTTTGATACCTTTTTCTTCCCGGTAACCTTTAAAACTTTTCTGCTTATTTTCTTTGTATTGACCGAGAGCAATGTGTTCACTTACCTCGGAGCAATTATATATTCTTAAGGATTTAAAAATTTGAATCTTTTCTTTTTGAACACAATGGGTATCAAAATTGTCAGGCATCTCCATAGCAACAGTACCTAGAATTTGAAGTAAATGATTTTGTACCATATCTCTCAAAGCGCCAGAGTCGTCGTAATATCTACCACGTTCTTGGATACCGATTTCTTCTGATGCAACAATTTGAATGTTATCAATATAATCTTTACTCCATACACCACTAAATATTGGATTAGAGAATCTTAGGTAAAGTATATTGGCAATCATGTCTTTTCCTAAATAATGATCAATTCTATAAATATCTTCCTCATGAATAAATTCTAGTAAGTGGTCATTCAGATCCTTTGCACTTTGATAATCTGTTCCGAATGGTTTTTCAATTACAATTTTTTGATTACCTTGTTCTTGATTAATCATGTTTTGATCAGATAAATTTTTAGTAATAATACTAAAGAAATCTGGAGAAGTTGCAAGATAAAATATTCGATTGTTTTGAATAGAATATTCTTTATCTAAAGCATCAATTTTTTTCTTTAGTCTCTTATAATCATCTAAATCAGAAAATGAAAGTGAAATATAAGATATTCTATCTAAAAATTTTTCAAGAATTATAGGATCTGATTCAACTAACTGTAATCTTTTTTTAATTTCTAA
>DATFJG010000032.1:0-2741 GCA_035269305.1 Clostridia bacterium | reverse complement strand
GATTATTAATGTAAGTAGTAAAAAATACTTGAGAGTTTCCCAAGTAGGTTGATACTTATTTGGGATTTTTTATTTTTTGAATTAAAAGAACAGGAGATATGAAATGATTGATATAGCAATAAATAACATGAGCAAAGCCTACTATAGTGAGACATTATTTGAAGAAATCAGTTTAGAAATAAAAAGTGGCGAAAGCGTTGGTCTTCTTGGTGATAATGGTGTTGGTAAAACAACAATATTTAAGATTATTACGGAAGTGGAACCTTTTAATACAGGTGATTTATTTAAACGTAAGGATTTAAGCATTGGTTTATTAGAACAAATGCCACCAGTGTATAGGGATGCTAGTGTTCGAGATGTATTAATGGAAGCTTTCTCAGAGTTAACGACTTTAAAGGAAAAGATGAAGCTTTTAGAGTTAAAAATGTCTAATGAGACTAAAAATATAGAAAAGGATTTAGAGACTTTTGGAAAAATACAAGAACTGTATGAAATCAATGGCGGTTATACAATAGAAGAAAAGCTTTCTAAGATTACTCAAGGGATGAATATTGGCGATGAAATGCAAAAGAAAAAGTACAACGTTTTAAGTGGTGGGGAGAAAAATCGTGTCATGTTGGCAAAGATTTTATTAGAAACACCAGATACGTTGCTTTTAGATGAACCAACGAATCATTTAGATATTGAAACATCAGAATGGTTAGAAGGATACTTAAAGACATATGAAGGCTCTGCATTAATTATTTCCCATGACCGTTACTTTTTAGACCAAGTCGTTGATAAGATCTACGAAATTAATAATGGTCAAATAGATACTTACTTTGGTAACTACTCTTTTTACTTAAAAGAAAGAGAACTTAGATATGAGCAAGCCCTTAGACACTACAATGCCCAACAAAGAAAAGTCAAACAGATGGAAAAAGCTGCAACGAGAATGCGAGATTGGGCTTCAAGAGCTGATAATGAAGCCATGTTTGTACGGGCAAAAGCAATGGAACGACGTATTGAAAGAATGGATTTAGTGGATCAACCAACAAAGGATAAAATAAATTTTCGCATAGCTTTTGATGGGGACAGTCGATCTGGAAAAGAGGTTATTCGAGCTAAAAATTATCAACTAAAAATTTCGGGTCAAGTATTAGTTGATAAAGTTGACTTCACTTTAATGTATGGGGAACGGGCAGCATTAATTGGAAACAATGGTACTGGTAAAAGCACTTTGATAAAAGATATACTGAGAGCTTATGAAGAAACAGTTGAAGGTTTAACAGTTAACCCAAGTGCAAAGATCGGTTATCTTGAACAAGATATATCCTTTGAATCAAATGAAATGACAATACTAGAAGCATTTAAATCTTATATCCCAGGTCTTGATGAAGAAATCCGAAGCTATCTGGCAAGATTTGAGTTCCGAGGAGAAGATGTTTTTATGCCGGTTAGCAATCTATCCGGAGGAGAGAAAGTAAGATTAAGAGTCGCTATTTTGATGAAGCAAGATATTAACTGCTTAGTTTTAGATGAGCCAACCAATCATATTGATATCAAAACTAGGAAAGTTTTAGAAAAGGCCATTGAAGCTTTTGAAGGAACAATTCTATTTGTTTCTCATGACCGTTATTTTTTAAATCAGTTTTCAGACCGGATTATGTCAATTCATAATAAAAGGTTAATATCATATTTTGGGAATTATGAGTACTACAAAGAAAAAAGAGAAACAATGGTGGGGGAAGTAGTTGAATCAACTGAAGTGAAGCCAAAGGTAGATGAACAACCAAAAGTGAGGAAAAGAAAAATCAATCCTTATAAAGTAGAAAAATTTGAGAATAAAATAGAAGCTTTAGAAGAAAGTATTGATGAAAAACAATTGTTTATTAGTAAAAATCCATCGGCATATGTAAAAATTAAGACTGCTGTAGATGAAATAAAAGATTTAGAAAATGAACTTGAAAAAATCCTAGAAGAATATTATGGGTATCTTGAATCCTTTCAAAAGTAAATAGTAATAACTTAACAATATAGATTCATTAGTCAACTGATTAATGAATCTATTTTTATGAATGATCATTCTTTTAACAAAGTTTTTACCTGTTGTTTACTTGTAATCAATTGACTCCATATAAAATATAAGTAATTAGGGGAGGGAGAAATGGAGTTGACTAAAATAAAAGCTTTTATAGTAGAAAACGATTCAAATTTGCTAAAGTCTTTAAATAAAGGGTTAGGTTCAAAAAAAATTATCAATTGATGAAAAAAGTTACCCATCTTGGTGATGGTTCTACAGCAGTTATATATTGCATAATTGCACTTATGATTCAAAAAAATTATTCACTAAAAATTGGAAATTTACTAATATTATCTATTGGTATATCACAATTTATTGTTCACAGTATGAAACGGTTTATTAATAGGGAAAGACCATATATAAACCAAGAGTTGATTTTCTTTGATCCTAAACCAACGTGTGAATATTCTCTACCATCAGGTCATACGGCTTGTGCTATTACTGTTGCTTTAGCTTTCTCTTTTTATTTCTCAACTATAGCTTTTCTTTTTTGGGGTATTGGCAGTCTCGTTAGTTTGTCTCGAGTGATTTTAGGTTATCATTATCCGACAGATATTATTATTGGTGCACTAATATCATTTATTTGCCATTATATCAGTTTATTGTATTTAAATTTAATTTAATGAGGAGGTCCTTTTATACGTGTAGCAATTATTAGTGATACATTTATGCCACAAAT
>DATFJG010000031.1:0-2658 GCA_035269305.1 Clostridia bacterium | reverse complement strand
ATCTTGTATCTATCGAACAAAGGAAAGATTCGGAGTTAATGTGATCATACAGGTCCTTAGAGGATCTAAAAATAAGAAAATACTTAATTGGAATTTAGACCAAGTATCAACTTATAATATAGTAGATGATATTTCAGCAGGTGGCCTTCGAGAACTTATTATGAACTTGATTGCTAGAGGTTATATTGAAATGACCATTGGTAAATTTCCAATACTGAAGCTAAACGAAGCCTCAGGTAAGATTCTTAAAGGTGAAGAAAAGATATTTATAAAAAAAGATAAAATCAATGTAAAAGATAAGAAGAAGTCAAAACGCAAAAAGAAAACAGATTTAGATTTTGATAAGAAGTTATTTGATTTATTAGCTGAAAAAAGGACTGAAATTGCAAAAGAAAAAAATGTTCCGCCTTATGTTATTTTTCATAATAAGACCTTTGAAGCAATGGCTTACTATATGCCTACAAGGAAAAAAGACTTTATGGCTATCAAAGGCGTTGGTCAAAAAAAGTTCGAAACTTATGGTGAAATATTCATGGATATTATTGAAGGATATATTAAAGACAATGATCTATCGAATAAAAGATTACTTGAATCAAGTGCTCCTAAGACTGAAAATATTGAAGATACGACTGGAAAAGATAGATATGATTTAACTTATGATGCTTATCTTAAAGGTTATTCAATTGAGAAAATAGCATCTGTTAGAGACTATACAACAAGTACGATTATTAACCATTTTGAAAAGCTAATCAATGAAAAAGAAAAAGTAATAGACCTTGATCAATTTATAAATAAAAAAGTAGAAGCAGAAATCCTTGAAATTATTAATGAGGATGGTTATAAAGGCAAGAAAATATTGAAAGAGCAATGTAGTGATGGCGTGACCTATGATGATATATCATTGGTATTGATTAAGCATCAGATTTAAAAAAGGAAGGAAGATATAGATGCCTATTTGCCCAGAATGTAAAAGTGAATATTTAAAGGGTTTTGATACCTGTGCTGATTGTCAGGTGAAATTAGTTGATAGACTTGAAGAAGATGATAAGCATGAAGAAACAATTGATTCATCACTGGTTTTCTTAAAAAATGTCTCAGATGATTATCAGAAAGATTTAATTATTTCTTTTTTAAAAAGTGAAAATATATCTGTTATTGAAGAACATAAAGGGATCGGTCAGTATCTAAAAATATACAGTGGTCAAAACTATCAAGGAAAAAACTTATATGTTCATAAAGAAGATTTTGAAAGAGCAAAAGAACTTATTGAATCTATTAAGTTCAAAACGGACACTTATGGTGCCTCAACGGAAGACTACGTTTTAGAATATAATCGCAAACTAAAAAGAAGAAAGCAATTTCTTCAAGGATTCATCTTTATTACTTTCATTGCACCATTACTAGTGGTTATTATTTTTAACTTGTTTGGTTAACTTTAGATCAACTAAATAATATTACGCAACAATAAGAGCAACAGTAAATTTGTCATGAGATAGGATAGATCATATAATTAAGTTAACAAGTTGATGATCAGTGAAAAGATTATTTATAAATTTATATTTTGCAGAAAAATAATGGGATGGTGATATGATGCCAATGCATAATTCAGAAGTTGCAGAACAATTCAGAATGATGGCTGACCTTTTATCAATTAAAGGAGCTAATCGATTCAAAATAAGGGCTTATAGAAATGCTGCTCAAATACTTTCTAATCTTACAGATAATCTTTTGGATATGGTCAATAACGATGAAGATTTAACTAAACTAGATGGTATAGGAAAAGAACTAGCAGCGAAAATTGAAGAAATGGTCAAAGATGGTAAGATTTCAGCACTGGAAGAATTGAAAAAAGAGATTTCTCCTGAAGTAGCTGAGATGCTTACCATATCTGGTCTTGGCCCCGAACGTGTAAAAACCATTTATCATGAGCTCAATGTAAAAAATATAGCAGCGTTGAAAAAAGCAGCTGAAGAGAAAAAGATTCAGAAATTATCAGGTCTTGGTGAAAAAACTGAAAAAACAATACTAGAGGCTATTAAAAAGCGAGAAGAAAAAGGTGAACAAAAAAGAATTTTATATTCTCGTGCAGAGGAGATAGTGAAACCTTTAGTTGAATATTTAAAAGCATTAGAAGCCATTGATCAAGTAACAATTGCTGGTAGTTATAGAAGGCGTAAATCTACTATTGGTGATTTAGATATACTTGTTTGTGGTACTGATAGCGAAAAAATTATGAAATATTTTAACGATTATGAAGATGTGAGTCAAGTATTATCAAGTGGTGAAACCAAGTCATCTGTTCTATTGAATGATGGTATTCAAGTAGATTTAAGATTAGTTAAAAAAGAAAACTATGGCTCTGCTTTACAATATTTTACTGGCTCTAAGGAACATTCTGTAAAATTGAGAAAAATAAGTAAGGATAAGGGATTCAAGATAAATGAATATGGTATTTTTGATGGCGACGAACAAATAGGTGGCCAGGAAGAAAAAGACATTTACGAAATTTTGGGTTTACCTTATATTGAACCTGAGTTAAGGGAAAATCGAGGCGAACTCGAAATTAAACAAGCAAGTGATTTACCAGATTTAATCACATTAGAAGATATTAAAGGCGATTTGCAAATGCACACAGATGCATCGGATGGTAACAATACA
>DATFJG010000030.1:0-12111 GCA_035269305.1 Clostridia bacterium | reverse complement strand
AATAATATAAAACCAATGCTATTAATGGTTAAGTTTCTCCTATAACTAATCAACCAAGCGCCTATTAAACCTATTGCAATATCTAATATCCAAAGTTTCCACATAATAGCACCCACTTGAATCCCTATTAAAAGAATTATTAAGTTCAAATATAATGGTAATAACATAAAGAAAAAAAGTCCTTTATTATTTCTTTTAAGCATTTAGATCCCCCCCATCTAAATTTCAGTTACTAAAATACATATTTTTTAACTTTACCATCTTTAGGATACTCAATTATTTCAACATACTTCATACCACTCTTAAGTAGAACCTTTTCAGAAGCATGGTTACTTAGATTTACTGCAGCATAAATCTTGTCTAAGGCTAGTCTTTCCTTTCCATACTTTAATACGGCTTTTGTTGCCTCAGTTCCATATCCTTTACCCCAATAATCACTTAAGAAACCATATAAGATTTCAATACCGCCTAACACCTCACATAATTGAAAACCACAATACCCAATATACTCTCCTGTTGCTTTTAAAATAACTGAATATTCTTTAGGTTTGTTGTTTTTATTCTGACACCTTTTTACATGGTTATCATACAACTCATCCTTAGAGAAAGAAGTCACACCACCAGTAAATTTTGTTACTTCAGAATCATTTCTCATTCTCCAAATAAATTCGAAGTCTTCAATAATCGGATCTCGAACAATTAATCTTTTTGTCTCTAGTTTCATACTATATTTCTCCTTTTAAGCTTTCCTGATTTTCAATAATTATTCTATGAACCAAAGCAACGAATATAGGTATAACAATTATAAATATACTCACATTTAATATAGTAAGGGCCTTCATCATGGAAGATTCTCCCCATTCTAATAAAATACGACAAATCAATCCAATAATATTTAATACAAATACTTTACTAAATACTTTCAAAGTATTCTCTCTTTCTAAGCCATAAAAACATACCCCTAGATAGAAATACCCCATTATCTGCAAAAAAATAAAAGAGAAATCTCTTGAAAATGATAAAGGAAACAGGAAACAACCAAAAAAAACAAAATACAGATAGACAATCATTTTCGAAACTTTTTCATATTCTTTAATTTTTTTATACAACGGTTTAAATCCTTTATCATCTTTTTTAAATAACAAAGCTATATTTGTTATCATAATAATGCTATAAAATAATACCATTTTTTCTCCTCTTCACTCTCTTCCCAACAGTAAATTCCAAATTTCATAATTCGTTAATAGCATAAGATACTTTTTTTAATGTTTTAAGATATCATCAGCTATTTCTTCTGATCTAAAAACTATTTTATCTTTTCTACTATAACAGTCATAACAAGCATATAAATCCTAACACGATTAACAGTATTATGTAGCTTACGATTAATCCTACATAATTTGCAATCTTAAACCTCCAAACATTCCGTTATAGTATGTTAACAGTTCGTGGCTTCTATTTAATAATTTTCTATTGCTTTTCTTCTACAGATTACCTAGATCCTTTAAATAGAAATTAAATAAATAACCACAATTCTTACAAGCATCAACTTTCACACCTGAAGCTTTATTTATTATCATCTTTTTATGATTATCTGGCACAAACAATACGCTTCCAGAATGTTTTAACTCACCTTTAATTATCTCTTCTTTTCCACATTTAGGGCATTTTATACCTGTCATGCTTTTCCCTCCACTTCTAGTTTTAATAATATTTATCCGTACTCTCAAACCATTGATCTGAAATTTCAAATCCTTCATCACTAAAGTAATATACAGATACTAGTTCATCTACAATAGGTGATGACCCACAAGCAACAGACATTTTCAAAATTACACTTTTTTTACGACAATGTGCTAAATCATAGATCTTATAAGATAATATATGTCTTGCCTCAACTACTGGTAACTCTATATTATTATTTTGATAATATTGAAAAAAGATTGAACTTCTAACTGATCCTTTGTATCTATTATTATTTCTTTAAGAGAGTTATTTAGTAAGACTTCTATCGTATTACTTTTTTCATTAAACTCATTAATAATAATTTCATAGTTTAATAGATTGTTAGAACGACAAGTTTCTTCTAAAGCATTATTCTCATATCTATAGTGTTTTAAATAAGCAGCTGAACCATATTTATTAACTAAAGTGTATGTTGAGGCAACTAATATACTATTACCATCAACAAAAACTTCGAATCTATATTTGTTTCTCATATTCTTGCCAAATACTTCTTCTTCGTTCTCAACTGTTAAAAATATTTTCTTATTATCATTCACTTGAAGTATAATATCTTTGTTTTCATAATACAACGATACTTCGTCAAAGAAATCATTAGATTCATCGGTTTTAGATACAATTAACCTACTTGATTTCTTCGGATATCTTTCATTTATATTAGTTGTTGAAACAGCTAATGAAATGAAAGTTACTAAAATCGTATACTGAAGCTCCCACCGCTAAAGCAGTGGGGTTCTTAGGTACGCTAACTTCCAAAATACTCTCACAATCTCTAAGGATTGCTACAACATATTAAGACTCATTAGTTTCCCTAAGACTTTCACTATCAAAGCATATCCCCATGGATAACTTTGGCGATAGTATATGGCTCGTTTCAAAACCAAAATTTTGTTTTATATGCACATACTAGCAAAGATTTTTACTTTGCTAGTTTTTATTTTTTGAATTTCTTTATTATGATTTTCTTTGAATTTTTCATAATATTTGTTACATGAATTTTTATCGATTTCTTCTAAGTTATCTTTTACATTCATAACCAAAAATGCAGAATACAAATCTCTTTGTATTTTATCCTTACCTATGATATTCCATCTTTCATTAAGTTTTTTCTTTTGATAGTTATCTTCAATATGGTTATATTGACTTGCTTTAACTTTCCATGTGTTGACTTTTAAGATTTCTTTACCTAAATAGTTTAATTTTCGATTGATAATTTCTATTAGTTTTGCTGGTGCTTTATTGGCTAATGATTTACCAAACCGTTTCTTTTTATTAATTTTGCCAGTTTTTTGATTAATTGTTGTTTTCTTAACACGTTTTTGAAGCCCTTTAAAGTTCATGTCTTCAACATATATTTTGTTACCTAAACTAATAATATAATTAGTTAATTTTTCGTGAGATTGCTTTCTTAAAACTTTTTGTTTTCTCATCATTTCTTTTAACTCAAATTTTGTTTTTAAATATTTATTTGAATTGTTCCATTTAAGCTTAATTCCTTTTTTTAGAGTACCATTCTCATTAAAATTGTTTGGGTTATTTGAACGTCTTTGTCTATCTAGTTTTCTTAATAAAATACGTTTTTTATTTTCTAATGGATCTATTTTAGGGGCAAACTCTAAAAGTTTTACTGCTTCATTTGAAACAATAGCAATAGTGCTAGTGCCGATATCTAATCCAACTTTCTGATTTTTAGTTGTTCTTTCTTTTTTAGGTGGTATACCTTCTAAAATTAATTGAATATAATATTTTTCTTTGCCTCGAATGACTTTTCTTAAAATGCGACAATACTTTATTTTATTTTCTAAGGCTTCTTTTGCATAATCATCGCCTTTTTTTATGATAATAGGGGTGTTGAGTTTATTCCATTTTAAACGTTGTCCACGATATTTAATACCAGTGTCATTTGATTTCCCTTCTAAAGAATAAAAATCATTGTATCTTTTAAAATGAACTTTAATTTTAGGGTTATATATTTTATCTTTAAAAGCATCAAAACATCTTGATGCGATTTTTTGACATGCTTGGCTATCTATATTCTTTTTAAAATGGTGTTGCATTGGTTTAACAAAATCATGAAGGGCATACTCTGTTAATCCAAATTGATTATTTATTTTATTAAAATTTTTATTTCTTTTTTTAGATTTTTTCATTTTTAAAGTTTCTTGATAAATTTTACTTTGTTTCATTGTTTGATATCTTTTAAAAAGTTCACCTAGGCAAGCGTTGTATATTTGTCTGCCAATCTCAAGTCTTTTGTTTAATATATCTTCTTCATATTTTTCTGTATTTAATTTTAATGTTAAGACAAAAGTTGATTTTGACATAACTTACCTCACTTCTTTTATTAATGTTTATGTTTATTATATACTAAAATATTAGATTTAACAAACATAAGTTCTTAAACCCTCGCTATCCATCCCACCACTAAAGTAGTGGGCTTTTCGTTCTTTTTTGTAAAGTATTTTACTTCCCAAGGTATCTCCTCTTTCATCTAATTAATACTGTTTTTAATACTATAATCATAAGATTCAGAGTATCTAATGATTATAATTTTTAATGTCTTCATCTTGAATACTTTTAAGTCATCTACATAATATTTATCCCATTAATCATCTCTTTTTACTAGATACTTTATAGAAATACACTGTTGATGAAATGATCAATGCAAAACTAATAATTGTTATTAGAAACAAAAAAGAAAATTTTCTTTTATCATTAAAATAATCATCGGCGTCAAGATTGTTTAAATATAAAATCACTTTGAGCCACCCCTTGAATTTTATGATATTTATTCATGATAATAAAATTATATCATTTACAACAAAAATTTTAAAGGCATATTATATTTATGTATGGATTATTTTAAGATTCATTGGTGCATTAACATAGGTGAATATATTTCAAATATATTCATATTTAAGTAAAAAAATTCTAATAAAACAAACTTTTTAAAAATCATAATTCTGCTGAATTATTTTACTTTTTAGGTAAAAATTTAGAGTAGCTATTATTGACATTATGTTTTGCTCTCATTTCTCCTAAGAAATTATGAATTTTGCTTTTATAGTTTTTATCTGCTCCACCTTTTGGATACAACTGCTTATAAGCATCTAATAATTCTGGATATTCCTCTTCTATAAATGAGAAGTATCTTTTCTTAATACCACCTGTTAAGTATAACATGCCACTTAGCATATAATCTACTTTAGCCTCAGCCGCCCAGTATACTAAGTGTTCTAATGTTTCTTCATCATCAGCAATAAATGGCAAAATTGGCATGAAGTGAAAACCAGTATAAGCATTGGTTTTAGTTATTTGAGCCAAAGCTTTAAAACGACTTTCTGGTGAGCTTGCACCAGGTTCTAATTTACTGGCAAGTTTCATATCTCTTGAAGTAATACTTAAAGCAATATTCACATAAGTATCTTTAGCTAAAGTATCAATTAAATCTAAATCTCTCAAAATCATATCGGATTTAGTGCTTATAATCACTGGATTCTTATGTTTGATCATTACTTTTAAGACTTCTCTCATAAGGTTACTACTTTTTTCAGCTTGTTGATAACTATCACATACACCACCGATATTAATAATATCTTTTTCCCAGCCCTTAGCACTTAGTTCTTGGTCCAAGACCTGAGCAATATTTGTTTTTACATAAATATCTTTTTCAAAGTCTTTATTCCCAAGATATTTATGACTATTTGTAGCGTAACAGTATTTGCAACCATTTGAACAACCTCTATAAATGTTCAAGTCATATTTATAGGGAAGCCCTCTTCTTTTTAACTGGTGTAAAGCGCTTTTAGATTCTATTTCAATTAGTTTCATTTTTACCATTCCTTATCAAATATGACTATCTATTAACCTTACCAAGAGCATAACCTACTAAAGGACCTAGTACTACTGCCATAAACATCATTGGAACAAAATCCTTAGGGTTAGTTGCTGAAACTGCTAAAGCCATTGGAATCATTAACAATATTGATAGAATTAAGCCATTTATAATAGTATTTCTTGAGACCTTTGTAATAGAAATAATATATGCGGCAACCAACCAAAATGCAATAATAGAAACCATATTGAATAATGGTGCATTTACAAATATCAATGGAATTAAATCAACTCCACCCGCAATTAATCCAATAAATAATACCTTCAAATATTTTTTCATTTTTCCTCCAATTTTCACGATTAAATTATTTTATTTACTTTGCTCCATTCTATCATATACCTATAGTTTTTAGATGAATAAAACATTAGAAATTGATTAATGTTTATTTAATAAACACTGGAGACTGTTTCAGAATTAAGAGTTAATTAGTTCAGCTGTGTTAAGAATTCGAACACCATGTTCATGAAGTCTTTTATTCCAATGATTGATTAATTCCTTAGGATTTTTATTAAAATTACTGTGCGCATCACCGATTAAAGTAATATTTAAACCTGAGTCTTTTCCTGATATACAAGCGGCTTGCACACAGCCTTGTGTCACTAAACCGACAATTACTAAATCCTTAATTCTCTCTTTTTCAAGATAGTTGATTAACTTATTTTCTTTAAATACATTGCTTTTATTTTTCCAGATTTTCATATCTTTTTCTTTGACTTTAATCTCTGGATGGATTTGCCAACTAATTGAATCTTTTTTTAACGAACCATTGTTACAGTGCTGAACAAAAATAATCTTTTCCTGTTCCTTACGAAATACATCAATGATACTATTTATATTTGATATAAGCTCAGTAGACTTATAAACTTCATTTTTCTTCTCGAATAAACCGCGTTGAACATCAATAATAATTAAAGCTCTTTTCCTCACTATAAACCACTTCCTAACTAAAATACATTATTTTTTTCTATATTTGTCATTAATGATTTGATAATTCTTATGATTAATCTGATCCCACTCGGTTTTTTGATATTTTATATATTTCAAAATTTCATTAATGAATTTAGGATCATATTCTCTAAAAGTCGTTTCTTTAAGCCACTCTTTCTTCTCTTCATGCTCTGGGTGTTTTTCATTATTATAGATTTCAAGAAATTCATAGAATCCATGTATACCACCTATATCTTCTGGCGGTGCCCTTTCAGCACCATCCAATAGCGTAGGAAATCCGAAATAATAAACATCTACAATGGCTTCTAACTTAATTGTAAAATGCCAATCATCGCCAAAATCATAAATATACTCGATGATTTTATGCTTCTGAAGATAGTCGTCAATTTTATAGTATTTTGGTTTTTCACGACCTTTTCTAAGTGCTGATGATTTATTCATGCAAATTTTGCCATTTCAGGTGGCATGTTTTTTAAGCGCTCTACACATTTATCTTTATTATTTATATAATGCTTATGAGCTTCATATGATTCTTCGTCATTTGTTACAGCCATATTATCTTCACTTAAATCAAATGCATATAATGATAGGCATCATAAGGGTAGCCACTTTGAAAGTTTGTTACATTTTGAATAGTATCGTGCAGTCGATTAAATGTTGCATCTGCTGGTAAAATGACTTTTCTCTAAATTAGAGGATTTGATCCTACTAACTCAATTTTAACAATATAAGCTTTCATTGATTCATCCTTTCATACAATGATCCAGTCCTTTGTAGTTTTCTGGGCTAATAATACTATTACCGAATCTTATCTAGTGAACCTCTACGATAGATAGCTTTCTACTATCTCCAAGATTTCGCCAATACATTTGATAATGCCCTTTAATATTTATTTTTTCATCATTTCTTCCTGTTGGGTTTAAAATTTCTCCGTGTATAGGCGTATCAGTTCTAAAATACTCATAGATACCTTCCTTGCTAACACCGGTAAGGAACTCTTCATCATCAATTAGCGTTATTTGATAACATTTAATGAAATCATGATCCATTAATTGCTCTAGTAATTTGAAATCCTTAATAATTTTGTACATTGTTAATGGTATTTGATTATTGATTGGAAATTTTATTGCTACACAATACTTGAAGTTTTTATTTGAATTAAAAATAACTAGGTCCATTTTGTTATTTATTGTTTCCCCAGCATTAACTCCAAAATCACTAAAACTTCTATCAAAATGAATCTTATAGTTTCTAGGTAACTTTTCTGATAGGTAATTACCTAATTCATGTTTTAAACTAAATGCATTGTATATATCTAATGAAGTACTCTTTATCAATTTTGCAAAATCCTCTATATGTTTTTCTAATGGTAAAATCTCTCTTTTTTTATCATGATTTATCTCATTGTTATTCATTGATTCATCATTTTTAATTTTTGATTGCTTCATTACCTGACTGCTTTTGTTCTCTTCAGAACTCACCATATCTTCTTTGGTCTTATTGTAATCTGATTCAATGGCAGAATAAGTTGTTTTTACCCACTCTATTAACTCACCTATTGTTAAATCACCCACTTCAGTTTCTACATAGTTATTTAATCGCATATTCATAGGCAGTTCTTTTTTACCTGCAAACTCTCCTTTTTGGGTTAGCCTTCTTAATGGGCCTTCTGCTTTTAAGTAGTTATAATTACTATTTTCATGATCACCATTATACCATTGACTAATACGTGGGCTATGAACTTTACCAATTGCAATGGCCTCAGCTCTTGGTAAAATGTTAGCTTGTCTAAAATAAAAATCTGATATTTCCGGTTTTCTTCTTTTAACGACTTCATGATATTTTTCGTAAGTCATTATGGCTACCGCTAACCAAACAGCTATTCTGACATCATACCTTTTCATCATAATCCTCCCATTTATTATTATGTACTTATTGAAACTTAATTACTAGAATACTCATCCCAAATAACATATAGTGAAAAGAAAAATGATCCATAAGTTAGTAAGGCAGATGGTATTCTATAGTTTTGAAAAACTTCTATCCCTTGATAGACTATATTTGCAATAATAACAAGTTTACCTGCCATTATAACATTGATTACATCATTCAATATGCTACCTTCTACTTCCTCTCCCATTAAAGCACTTGTTCTATAAATAGCTCTTCTAGTAGATAAGTATGTATATACTCTTATGATAAAAATAACATTCACAACTAAGATCAATATGCCTGCTGCAAGATACATGAGAAAAGGCATTTGCGGACCAATTGTATCACTTACAATTAAATACATATAATAACCACCTTCTGTTTTTCTACAATACTTTTTAATTATAGATTATCATATTTATAAATCAAAATGTACTGAAACTTATATTTTTTTTGATTAAACCATACAATAAAATCCTTCCAAGCTAACGATTTTATGCCATTAGCTGAAAGGATTCGAATTTTATCTATAAGTTTTAGACCAATTGTTTTGGATTTTTAAGACCATAGCCTATCTTTGTTTATAACTTGTATGCAATAATTCGTGAGACTTCTCACTTAAAGGATTAATAAGAAAAGCTTCATAAATATTTTGAATTGCTGGATTCTTATGTGATCGTCTAATGCTTCTTTTTTCATCAATTGAGTAAAGACCTTCCATACGTTTTTTTAAAACCTCTTGGTCTGTATGAAGGGGTTGTCCTCCGCCATTTAGGCATCCTCCTGGACAAGCCATAATTTCAATGAAATGATATTTTTCTTTATTCTTAAGCAATTGTTTAGCATTCTCTAAGCCACTAACAATGGCTACATTAATTTCTTGATCTAAAATCTTTATTGTTGCTTCTTTTGTCCCTGTTAAGCCTCTCACCATCTCAAAATCAATTGTATCAAGGGTTTCATCAGTTAATATCTCATAAGCTGTTCTCAAAGCTGCTTCCATTACGCCACCAGAAGTACCAAAGATTGCAGCAGCCCCTGTTGATATGCCAAATGGCGCATCAAAAGGAGTTATTTCTAAATTAAGAAAATCGATTGAGTAACTCTTAATTAACTTTGCTAACTCTCTTGTTGTTAAAACAAAGTCAACATCATCCTTCATCTCAGAACGTTTTGATTCAAACTTCTTTGCCGTGCAAGGCATAATAGAAACACTTACAATATTTTCTCTTTTAAGCTTTTCCTGTTCAGCATAATATGTTTTACTTAATGCACCAAACATTTGTTGAGGTGACTTACATGTGGAAATGTTTTTTAATAAATCCTGCTGTCTGAGTTCAGCATAATTAATCCAACCTGGAGAGCATGATGTAATTAAAGGTAAGTTTTCCCCTGTCTCAAGACGTTTAATGAACTCACTACCTTCTTCCATTATTGTTAAATCAGCTGTAAAATTAGTATCAAAGACTTTATCAAAACCAATTTTTTTTAATGCTGTCACCATTTGTCCTTCATAATTCATACCAGGTTTCTCTCCAAAGAGTTCGCCTATTGATACTCTTACAGCAGGTGCTATTTGAACCACAACATGCTTTTTAGGATTTCTTAGCTCATGAATTACTTGGTTTAAATGATAGACTTCATGAATTGCTCCTGTTGGACAAACTTTTATACATTGACCGCATTGGGTACAGTCTACATTTCCTAAACCTCTATCATAAAATGTACTTACTTTTGTTTGAGGTCCTCTATTGGCCATGGTTAATACACTAACAGTTTGTACCTCATTACAAACTCTGACACATCTACCACAAGAAATACATTTTGATTCCTCACGATAAACGCCCTTTGAGGTATCATCAATCTCAAAAGGTTGATCGATAAATTTATATCGTAAACTCTCGACACCAATGGCTTCAGCAACTTTTTTAAGTTCACAACTAAATGCTTTTGAACAAGTCAGGCAATTAAGTTCACAGTCAAACTGATGGTTAGCAATTAACAGTTCAAAGATTGATTTTCTAGTATCCATAACTCTTTCGCTATTCGTAATTACTTCCATACCCTCACTGACTTCAGTACCACAGGCAATAGACAATGTTGGCTGGCCTTTAATTTGTACTGAACAGATTCTACAACTACCATATATACTTAAATCTTCTTGATAGCATAAGGATGGAATGTTATAGTTAAGCTTCTTTGCTGCTTCTAAAACTGTTGTACCTTCTTTAACTGATATTTCTTCCCCATTAATTTTTAAGTTAATCAATTGGATCACCGACCTTCATTTTTCTTAAAAATTGCTCCCTAAACTTCTCACTTGCACAGGTAATGAAGTTACCAGCACTTTGTCCTAAACCACACCTTGCCGTTATTGAAGTCGTATTTGAAATTTCTCGAATAAGATCTAAGTACTCAAATGTGCCTATACCTTTATCAATTTCAGATAATAAGTGATGAATCTGACGATTCCCCTCCTTACAGGGATAACACATGCCACAGGTTTCATTCATAAAGAAGTCAGAGACATTTCTTGCTACAGAAACAATATCCACTTGTTCATCTCCTACAATAACAGCACCGGATCCAAAGGAGGTTCCGATTTCTTTTAATGATTCATAATCAAGACTTACATCTAACTCTGTATCAGTTAATACACAAGTAGATATACCGCCAGGAATTACAAATGCAAATTTATTACCATTTTTAATACCTTTACCTAAATCAAAAATCAATTCTCGCATTGTTAAAGAACCAAACTCTATTTCATAGACCCCTGCTTTCTCTATACGACCACTTAAACAAACGAGTTTAGTACCAGTAGATTCACTTGTACCAATTTTAGCATAAGTTTCACCACCATCTCTAATAATTAATGGGACATTTGCTATGGTTTCAACATTATTAACTACTGTAGGATAACCGTACAAACCTTCTTCAGTTGGATAAGGTGGTTTGATTCTTGAGTTTGGACGTTTACCTTCAATTGAATTTATCAATGAAGTTTCGTCACCACAAACATAAGCGCCAGCGCCTTTGACTAGAGAAATATCGAATGAATAATTAAAAGTTTCTTTTATAGTATTTAAGTATTGAATCGCCTTCTCTAGTTTATGAATGGCTTCTTTATACTCGCCTCTAATATAGATATAAAGATTTTTTGCTTCTACTGCATAGGCTAAAATCAATAAACCTTCTAATAGGTGGTTTGGATTTTTTTCAATAATAAAGCGGTCTTTAAAAGTACCTGGTTCTCCTTCATCTGCATTTACTATGAAATGTACATTGTCTTTATCAAAAACATATTCAAGTTTTTTATAGGTTGGAAACCCAGCACCCCCTCGCCCTCTTAGTTTAGATTTTTTTATTTCATTAACGACATCCCTTCTAGAGGCATTTAATACTTTTTTAAACAATGGATAATCATATTTCTCTTTAAATTCTGACAAAATACTTTTTAAGTAAAGCTTCTCTTTCATTTCTATGCCTCCTTTCGGTAATCTTTCAAAATCTCCAAAAGTTTTTGTTTCGTTAGTTCGCCATGAACTTCATCATTTATTGTAATCACCGGCGCTTTATTACACTGACCTAAA
>DATFJG010000029.1:0-2044 GCA_035269305.1 Clostridia bacterium | reverse complement strand
TACGAGGCTGAAAGAGCGAACATCCCAGTAACCATGATCGATAGCGATCAACTTGTACGCCTCATCATCCAGCACTACGATTCTTTTGACCCGGAAACCCGAGCCTTACTCCCGCTGAAGAAGATTTATTGGCCGGTGTAGGGGGGTAGCATCCAACTAGTAGGACAATGAGGCTATATTTTAATACCTCTAATTTAATTTTGATAACTTTCTGTTATATTTTTTATCTAAATCAAAGATTATATCCTATTGGAGCTTTATTCACATAATTGCCAGTATTAGCTCTATAAATGTGATCATTCTCCCTAAAATTGAATTGAGTGCTACCTACTTTGATCTTATTCAAATTTTGTGAAGGATAATTCTCCGTATTGATCAGGTTGCTCTTAGTTTTTAACTTTTCAATGAAAGAGTCAAATTCACCCTTGAACTCATTGAACGCATCAATAGAGTTTCTATTTATCTCATTTGCTTTCGCCAAAATTTCTTCATCTGGGGTTTTGCAATTTTTAAAGGCCCTGTTCCTAAGTTTTGTTTCTTTCCAAAAGGATTTAGTCAACTTATTACTCCGTTTTAAGAGTCTTTCAAATTCAAAATTTATTTCTTTTTCATTCATACTACTTGTTTTCATTTATAGATAATATTAAATCGTCAATTTCCAAACTTTTTATTTAAAAATCTGCACTATAAAATAAATTTATTTTTAAGAAAGATGGTATTCATTAAGTGAAAAGAGAATTTTTCGATATAGTCTTAATTAACTTTTTACGACCATAAATACATCTCCAATTACCCCGATATCTGAAATATTTATAAGTGGTCTCGATGTATTTCCTATATTAACATCATAAACAAAAAGCCCATTACGATCGCACCCAACTACAATTGAATGCATTTTAGCTATTTCCTCAATGTTGGACTCATTTACAAAAACAAGTGCAAGTCCATCATCATTTTCTATTAACCACTCTTCCAATTCACTCGCTTTATCATTGCTGGAATAGTTTTTACCTTTTACTAACTTAAATTTACTTCTTGCTTTTTTAAATGATGGCTCTTCTGAGTTCTTATGCAGATCTTTAAGAATTTCATACCCTGCTCTATTGTTGCACTCCTTGGAAAAATGGCGTAGATATTTTGATTCAGCATCCGAGTGTTTTGATGGCACGTTAAAATGTGAATTATAATCTATGAAATATTTAATAATATCTCTTTCTTGTGTATGTGGAAAACAAGCAATAGCATAGCTTGCTAACACACAGTAGTTACCATCTTGCTTATATTTAAGATTTCTAAATGAGTTTTCTACTATCATCATATATAATTTTATCCTTAACATTAAAAATATATTAGTCCCGTACGATATAAACACGTAATTTGTTGACTGCCACAAATGGTGTAATTCTAAAAGTTTAGATCCTAAAAAGTTCCTAGAGGTACACGGAATATATACTCTTGAACCAAAGTGATCATCGGTTCTTTTCTACACACTCATTCCAAAAACGGAACTTCACTTCATGAGTCTGGTTGTTTTTGATTTCCCTTTGCAATTCCTCAAGCTCATCAATGATCTTTTGCTTTTCTACGGTCAAGATATTATAATCAGCGAGTTTTCGAAGGTTATCGAAGTCCTCAAAAACACTTTTAAAGGTCTTGATATGAAATCCATAGAACCCCTTTCGGGACTCTTCATTATAAACAAAGGCATTGAACACTAAGCACAAATCGTTTATAAGGTACTTTCTCCAGAGAGAAAATATTTCTTCTTTTCTATTATCTAGTTCCTCCACTGTTGTATATAGCCAATAAGTCGAAGCTAAAATATAACGTAACTCGGATTGAGTTACCTCGCATTTAAAGAGTCTTTTAGTCAAAAACGTAATTAAATAGTCCATATTGGCGGGACTAATGGTTTGAGAGTTGATCTTGATATCACCTTGGACCATCGCGAATAATATATTAAAAGGAGCAGTGCAGCTATCCATTTTGCTGAACGTATCAACAAGAAATTCTATAGAGTTATTTTCATCATCTAAGCAATTGA
>DATFJG010000028.1:0-2385 GCA_035269305.1 Clostridia bacterium | reverse complement strand
CATTATGTAGTCATATCTAAGTCCAGATCTGATAAAAACCTTCTTTATTTTATCCATATTCCTTAATGTCTTTAATATATCAAGATACTCACTATGATCTACATTTAAATTTTGGCAGGGTTCGGGATATAAACACTGTCTATTTTTACAGGATCCTTCTGTACTCTGTTTTTGACAGGCCGGGTTTCTAAAATTAGCAGTAGGTCCACCCACATCATGTATATATCCCTTAAAATTTTTATCTTTTTTAATTATCTCTGCTTCTTTTACAATTGAACTTTTACTCCTACTGACCACTATGCTTCCTTGATGAAAATTAAGTGCACAAAAAGAACATCCACCATAACAACCCCTCGAACTGGTTATGCTGAATTTAACCTCTTTGCTAGCTGGTACTCCACCTTCTCTTTCATAGATAGGGTGATAGGTCCTTTGATAAGGTAGAGAATAAACTAAATCCATCTTCTCTCGTTTAAGCGGTTCAGTCGGTTGATTCTGTACTAAAAATCTATCATTGTGTTTTTGCACCAGGACCCGCCCTCTGATAGGATCCTGTTCATCCATCTGTATTTTAAAAGCTTCTGCATACTTAGCCTTATCTTTTTTGACTTCCTGATATGAATTTATTTCTATATACTCATATAGATTATCAAGATTTTTTGTTATATAACAGGTGCCAGATATATGTCTAATATATTGAACAGCAAGTCCATGAGCAAGGCTTTCTGCAATAGCTAAAATTTGTTTTTCTCCCATTCCATAAACCAATAAATCAGCTCGACTGTCAAATAATATGGAACGCCTCACACTATCATCCCAATAGTCATAATGAGCAAATCTGCGTAAACTCGCCTCTATTCCACCTATGATGATTGGCTTGTCATATGCTTCTTTTAATCTGTTGCAGTAAACAATTGTAGCACGGTCAGGCCTCTTATTAGACTTACCGCCCGGGGAATACTGATCCCTGCTTCTTTTTCTTTTGGCAGCAGTATAATGATTAACCATAGAGTCCATATTTCCCGCTGTTACTAAAAAAGCCAAACGAGGTTCGCCCAGCTTTTTAAAATCATCTATACTACGCCAGTCCGGTTGAGCAATTATCCCAACCTTAAAACCGGCATCTTCTAAATACCTGGAAATTATAGCTACCCCGAAAGAAGGATGATCTATATAGGCATCACCTGATACAATTATAAAATCAAGGTGATTCATATCCCTCTCTTTCATATCCTTTTTGTCTATAACCATAAATTGATTACGCTGCATGATATCCCTCAGATCAATTATTATCTCGCATTTGTTATTATATCAAAATTTAAAAGTCATTAGCAAACATAATGGTAATTATATTTTTATACTGTTTCACAAATTATATTTACCAGATTGTATATTTTTGTATTACCCTTTTGTACATTACTCTTTTATTATAAACATAATTATATACTGACCATTTTTAATATCCATAAAAGAAAAAATATATTTATCTACAAATAAAATATGGAGGTGAGAATAAAATGAATCAAATTAGTAAAAAGTTATTTATTGTATTCAGTATTTTTTTATTATTGACCCTGGCTACCGGAATTTTATTTGCAGAAGAAACAACAGAAAATATTACTTATTCTGGCAAAAATGATGATGTAATTAAAATTAACAATCCTGGAAATAAAAATTTCTTTTTAATGAATGTTATTGGAAATAAGCAAAATAGACATTTTGCAATAACAGGATATAATGAAAATAATGAAATGACTGATATTTATATTAATACAACAGACTATTATGAAGGTTTAAGACCAATTAATAAAGAAACAAAATTACTGGAAATTAAAGCTACAGGTAAATGGGAAATAACATTAAAACCAACTGAAAAAATTATTATTATTGAAACTCCAGGTAGTATAAAAGGTAATGGTGATTATGTTTTTAAATTAAAAGGTAATGTTGTAAAAGCAAATATTGTTGGTAATAATAATAAAAGACATTTTGCAGTTATAACTTATGATGAAAATTTTAATATGATTGATTTAGCTGTAAATACTACTGATAAATATGAAGGTAATGTTATGATCCCTAATGAAAGTGTTTTTATTGAAGTACTTGCATCGGGAAATTGGAATATCAGTTTTTAACAGATTAAAAATTAATATAATATAGATAAAAAAATAGCCCGGGGAAACCCGGGTTTTTTTGTATTGTTGTCAAAACAAAATTTTGCATATATTCAAAAAGACTATGATCCTTTAATATCAATGGAGCCGATAGGGGGACTCGAACCCCCAACCTGATGATTACGATTCAACTGCTCTGCCAATTGAGCTATATCGGCTCTAATACTATTTTAACATTAAAAAATATTTTTTCAATATATATTAAATGTTT
>DATFJG010000027.1:0-24630 GCA_035269305.1 Clostridia bacterium | reverse complement strand
TAATTAAAGTTGCTTTTAAAGGACAGCAAGTAATTTTAAGTGTAACATCAATATCAATCGCTGCAGCAGCTGCATCTGAACCACCACTAGAAATATCTATTCTTTCAACTAATCCAGTCTCTTGATTAATTAGTAATTTGGCTGAATTGAGTTTCCATTCGTTTTCACTTGCTAAAAGCTCATCAATACTTTTTTCAAGGCTTCTACCATCTAAGATGATATCAGCATCAGCATCTAATTCAAAATTCATTTCTTGTGTCATTTCCATAGACTCTATGTCAAAATTAGGATTCTTTTCTACTGAAAATTCTTCATATGATACTTTACCACCGCCACTGCCACCGCCGGAACCGTCAGCCATTAGTGTATCAAATAATAATGGAGATGCTTTATCAATTGGCTTTGCTACATTAATTGTAGAGTAATCTAATAATACTGTTCTTGTATCGGCTTCATATCCTACTGTAACACCTTTATCCTCTAGTAAGGAACGAACGGGTATGTAAGTTCTATCTTTGTAAATAATAGGTGTTAAATCGCTACCATCAACATCCTTAGGTACCCATGCTTCACCATCAACATCGAAGTTTAAATCACCTGCTAAGAATGCCTCAACTTTTGTTACATGATCGTCGCCAAAAGCAAATACTGAAATACTTAATACCAATACCAAACTGAGTGCTAAAACTTTTCTTGTATTCATCATAGACCTCCTTTTTATTAAAGTAATAACCACACTTGATAATGATTATCATAATCATTTAATACCCAAGAAGATGATTATTAAACATTTAATTCAAAAAACTAAAAAACCCCGGAGTAGGGTTCTTTAGCCAATCTAGAGATTTAGAGAATATTTATCCGATCAAGTTCGAAGTTGTCATGAATTTTTTGAACTGCTAATGTTGTGTCATTTGAAGAAATGATACATGAAATTTTTATTTCAGAGGTAGAAATCATTTCAATATTAATGCCAAGATCATATAATGTTTCAAAATATCTAGCAGCTATATCAGCATTACTTGTGATACCCGTACCAATAATAGATAACTTTGATACGTTTTTCTTATAAAGTACTTCAGTTGATTCAAATTGCTCTGAAAAGTTTTTTGTAATTTCTAGTGTTTTATCAAAATCATCTTTATTGACTGTAAATGAAATATCATTCTTTTTATCATGGTTTAAGTTTTGAATAATTGTATCTATATTAATATTATTTTTAGCAAGTAAGGAAAAGAGTTTAAATGCTATACCTGGTCGATCTGGCACTTTGGTTACTGTTATTCTACAAATATCGTCATCTAGGGCTATTCCTCGAATCAAAGTTTTTTCCATTTTGTCCACCTCTACTATTTTAGTACCACTATTCATATTAAAACTCGATCGAACGACTAGTGGAATCTTATAATTACTTGCGATTTCAACACTTCTTGGATGAAGAACATTAGCGCCTTGCCTTGCCATTTCTAACATCTCATCATAACTAATTAAATTAAGTTTAACTGCCTTATCACATATTCTTGGATCTGTAGTATATATTCCATCTACATCTGTGTAAATCTCACAAAGTGAAGCGTTAAGTGCTGCAGCCACTGCTACAGCAGTGGTATCTGAGCCACCACGACCAAGGGTGGTAATATCATAATTTTCTGTTACCCCTTGAAAACCCGCAATGATTACAATGTTATCTTCATCAAGTTCTTCATTAATGCGTTTTGTATCAATTGAGGTGATACGTGCTTGTTTATGATAACTATTTGTTTTTATTCCTGATTGACCACCAGTTAATGAAATAGCTTTACATCCAATATCATTAAGGGCTATGGTTAAAAGTGAAATGGAAATTTGTTCACCAGTAGAAAGGAGCATATCCAATTCTCTCGGTGTTGGTTTATCTGAAATTTCCTTAGCTTGTTCAATTAGATTATTTGTTGTACTACCCATTGCAGAGACAACAATTACTAATTTGTTATGATCATTTTTATAATTTTTTATACGTTTTGCTATATTCTTAATTTTAGCAATACTTCCCACAGAAGTACCACCAAATTTCTGAACGATAATATTATCCATTTTGTACCTCAATTTCTATGCCAGTTGTATTAATGTTTGTTTTGTATATTTTCCACTGATCATCTAAAGTCTGTAAAAATTCAGTCATTTTAGGAACAAAAGAACTGTTATTTTCTATGAGTGAAATAAGTGTTGGCCCAGAGCCACTGATAAACTCGCCATAAGCATTTAAAGATTTAGAATACTTTAATATATCCAAACCATTATTAATGAGTTTGATGCGATAGGGTTGGTGGAGAAAATCATCTAAATAAATACTAATATGACTAAAGTCAGAATTGTTAAATGCATTTACTAAGAATGCTGTATTGGCAACAGATTCATAGGCAATATTTTTTGTATACTTATCTGGTAGTATGGCTCTTGCTTTGTCAGTATTTACTTCAAAATCTGGTACCATTACAATAAAATCAAGAGTGGATGGAGCTTTTATTTCAGAAGTAATGTACTCATTATTAATTTTTTTACTTATTTGAAAACCACCTTTAATAGCAGGTACAATATTATCAGGGTGACCTTCAAGATCACATGCGATATTCAAAAGCTCATTTTCAGAGTATATATTACCTAATAAATAATTTGCTGCATAAACACCAGCAGTAATTGCTGAAGCAGAAGAACCTAACCCCCGTGAAATAGGAATATCATTCTTTAAAACGCGGACTTCATAGTTTATATTTTTATTATTCTTTTTAAGGATACTTTCAATTGTTTTGTAAATTAAGTTTTTTTCAATGGGTATAGATGGTAGGTCACTCATCCATTTAAATGTTTTTCCAACTTCCTTTCTTTCAATGGAAATTTCTAGAAAAAGATTTAATGCCATACCGAGGCAATCAAAACCTGGACCGATATTAGCTGTTGTTCCGGGTACAGAAATCTTAATCATGCTAATCTCCTTTAATTATTAAATAATACTTATACATTTCGACAGATAATTGATCTAATAAACTTTTTAAACTTGCTTCTTTAATATCATAGATTTTCATTGTTATTTCTTTATTAAAATCATATGTACTTAAATCAAATTTATAATTATTAAATTTATTAAAAATTTTATTTGTTGTTTCTGAAAAATCATTGCTTTTAAATCGTACAAACCAAGATGTCTTTTCAGGATATTCTGTTAGAATCTCAATATCCTCAAGCTCATATTTCTTAACTTTGTTTTGATCAATTATAGCTAATAAATCACTAATGACAGCACTACCAGTAGGGAACTTGCCTGCCCCTTTTCCATAGAGTAATAAATCACCAGTTATTTCGCTAATTAAGTGAATACCATTATACTCATTATCAATTTTACTTAAAGCATTATTTGAGTATATATAGATTGGTCTTACACCAAGATATAAGCCTTGATCAGTCATTTTAGAAATAGCAAAAAGTTTAACTTTTTTACCTAATTCCTTAGCGTATTTAATATCATCACTATCTATTGAAGTGATACCAGTAGTTAGTATTTTTTTCCAAGGCACTTTTACGCCAAAAGATAGCATTGATAAAAGAGCTAATTTTCTTGAAGCATCTAGTCCTTCTACGTCAGAAGTAGGGTTTGATTCTGCAAAACCACTCTCTTGAGCAATTTTTAAAGCTTCAGCATATGAAAGATTATTTTCATACATTTGAGAGAGTATAAAATTTGTTGTACCATTAATAATGCCGTAAATATCAGTTATCAAGTTACCAGGTAACATGGACTGAATTGGTTTTAGAATAGGAATACCGCCTGCAACTGCTGCTTCATAATTAAGGCTAACATTATTGTTATAAGCTAAATCTGTTAACTCAGTAAAATGTTCGGCGATTAAATCTTTGTTAGCAGATATAACATGTTTTTTATTTTTTAATGCTGACTTAATATATTCATAAGCGGGATCTAATCCACCAATGAGTTCAATAACTACATCAACATCATCCTTTAGAAACTCTGTTGGATCAGTTGTAAATAAATCGCAATGTTCGTAGGATTCATATTTTTGAAGATTTCGAACAAGTATTGAAGACACTTGGACATTTGTATTATACTTTTTTTGGATCATCTCTTTATTCTTTTGTATTAGTTCGTATGCGCCGGAACCAACTGTTCCGTAACCTAATAGTGCAATTTTCATATATACCTCCGCTATTCTATAATTAATATACTAAGATTCATAACGCCATCTAAATCCTTTAATTCATCAATTAACTCATTAAAAGAAATTTTTAACTCACTAATATTAAATTTAAGGGTTACTTTCGCATTGTTATTCACTGGTGTATCTTGAGTAATGGTAAGTATGTTACCATTATTTTCTGCAATAATATCAAGAATACTTGATAGCGTGCCTGATTTGTGCTTTAGATTTAATGAAAGGGTAGCCTTAGATCCAATATTATTTTCAGAAAGTTTAAAAACATGGTTACAATATTTATAATAGGTACTTCTACTAATACCAACTTTAGCTGTAGCTTCTGTGATACCATTTACTTCATCCGTATTTAATAACTTTTTTGTTTCAATAACTTTTTCAAAAACATCTGGCAAAACAGTTGAATCTACAATAAGATAATTTCCATTTTTCATTTTCTCCTCCTGTTTCTTATACGTGAACATTTGTCCATCAGAGATGGATATTCAAAGTTTAACACAGTTAAAAAGGATTTTCAAGAAAATAATCATTAGAAATCAGATTATTTTAAGAAAATCTAAATTTCCGCTTTATAAACATTTGTTCGTGTGATAAAATAAGCTAGTAATGAGATGCGTGACATATTCATAAAATATGATATAATGATATGTGATGTACAACTCCAGAAAAATAGATTGGTTATTAAAATAAACTTATATGAGGTGAAGTGATGGCAACAGAAAAGTATGGTAATGAAAGTATTAAAGCGTTAAAAGGGGCAGAACGGGTACGGAAAAGACCTTCAGTAATCTTTGGATCCGATGGGCTAAAAGGCTGTCAACACGCTTTTTTTGAAATTTTATCAAACTCTATTGATGAAGCAAGAGAGGGGCATGGTGATTTAATTGAGATTACTCGACATGAAGATCTTTCAATCACAATTAAGGATTACGGACGTGGTATTCCCTTAGACTATAACAATAATGAGAAAAGGTATAATTGGGAGCTTGTCTATTGCGAATTATATGCTGGTGGTAAATATGACGATCAATCCAGTGATAATTATGAATACTCCTTGGGTCTAAATGGTCTCGGGTCATGTGCTACTCAATATGCATCGGAATTTATGAATGTTACTGTTTATCGTGATGGTTATAAATATGATCTGCATTTTGAAAGGGGAGAAAATGTTGGTGGTTTAAAGAAAGAAAAGACAGATGAAAAAGATACTTGTTCGATACAGCATTTCAAACCAGACATTGAAGTCTTCACAGACATAGAGATTCAATCTGAGTATTTTAAAAATACAATAAAGAAACAAGCCATTGTTAACTCTAGAGTAAGATTTATTTTTATTGATGAAATTAATGATGAACGTGTAGAATACTATTATGAGAATGGTATTCAAGATTATATTCATGAAATAAATGATGGAAATAATTTTACTGATTTAATGTACTTTGAAGATGAGGGGATGGGTCGAGACCGTAAAGATAAACCTGATTACAAAGTGAAATTTGAGTTAGGTATGATGTTTAATAATAATGTTAATTTGTTAGAACACTATCATAACTCATCTTATCTAGAGCATGGCGGCTCACCTAATAAAGCGGTGAGAACTGCTCTTGTCTATGAACTAGATAAATTCATAAAACGGGAAAATAAGTATAAGAAAAATGAGAAAAGAGTTGTTTTTTCAGATATAGAAGACAGTTTAATTTTAGTGACGAACTCTTTTTCAACTGTAACTAGTTACGAAAACCAAACAAAAAAAGCTATTACAAATAAATTTATAAGAGAGTTTATGACGGAAGCTTTTCGTTCTTATTTAGAAGTTTTCTTTATTGAAAACAAAAAAGTAATGGATCAGATAATCAATCAAATTTTAATTAATAAAAGAAGTAGAGAAAAAGCAGAAAAAACAAGAATGAATATTAAGAAGAAGCTTTCTCAAAGCACCAGTAGTTTTACCAATAGAGTGGATAAATATGTTGACTGTCGTACGAAAAACCCTGAAGAACGTGAGTTATTTATACTTGAGGGAGATTCTGCATTAGGCGCATGTAAATTGGCAAGAGATGCTAAATTTCAAGCACTAATGCCAGTAAGAGGTAAGATACTTAATTGTCTCAAGGCAGATTACAACAGAATTTTTAGAAGTCAAATTATAACGGACCTTTTAAGAGTTATTGGCTGTGGTGTTGAAATTAAATCAAAACACTCAAAAAAGTTTTCAACATTTAATTTAGATGAATTTAATTGGGACAAGATAATTATTACAACAGATGCAGATGTAGATGGATATCAAATTAGAACGTTAATTTTGACATTATTTTATAGACTACTGCCAACTCTTATTGAAGAAGGAAAGGTTTTTATAGCAGAAACACCGTTGTTTGAAATAAATACTAAAAACGAAACATTCTTTGCTTATGATGAACGAGAGAAGCGAGAAATAATTTCAACGTTAGATGATAATTATTCCATACAACGTTCTAAGGGACTAGGTGAAAATGAACCTGAAATGATGTGGCAAACAACAATGTCACCAGAATCAAGACGATTAATTAAAGTTGTGCCAGAGAGTTATGATGAAACTAAAAGAATGTTTGATACGCTACTAGGTAAAAATTTATCTGGGCGTAAGAAATTTATATCAGAATTTGGTAGTGAATATATAGATATGCTAGATCTAAGTTAGGGGTAATAGAATGCAAGGAAATCATTTAGACCAAAAAATCACAGATACACTTGAAAAGAATTATATGCCTTATGCAATGAGTGTAATTGTCTCTAGAGCAATTCCTGAAATTGATGGGTTTAAACCCTCACACAGAAAAATACTCTATACAATGTATAAAATGAATTTGTTGAGAGGTAAAATGACTAAGTCGGCTAATGCAGTCGGACAAACGATGAAGTTGAATCCACATGGTGACCAAGCAATTTATCAAACAATGGTAAGGTTGTCCCGAGGTCATGATGCTTTATTACATCCTTATATTGATTCGAAAGGAAACTTTGGTAAAAGATCTTCAAAGGATATGAAATATGCTGCAGCAAGATATACTGAAGTGAAATTAGCAAAAATTAGCCAAGAGATATTTAAAGATATTGATAAAGAAACAGTTACTTTTGTTGACAATTATGATGGGACAATGAAAGAACCGTTATTGCTTCCAACTACTTTTCCAAATATTTTAGTGAATAACAATATGGGTATTGCTGTTGGGATGGCAAGTAATATCTGTAGTTTTAATCTTAGAGAAGTTTGTGAAACAACAGCTAAATATATTGATGATTCATCTATTGATTTATTAGATTATTTAGAAGCACCTGACTTCTCAACAGGCGGGAAATTAATATTTAGTCGAAAATCACTAAAAGAAATTTATAAAACGGGAAAAGGCTCAGTTACAGTTCGAGCGAAATATAATTATATAGAAGAAGATAACTGTATTGAAATTTATGAAATTCCATATACGACAACAGTAGAGGCAATTATTGATAAAATTGTGAAACTCGTTAAAAGTAATAAAATAGATACTATAAAAGATATAAGAGATGAAACGGATTTAAATGGTTTAAAAATCACATTGGATTTAAAACGTGGTTGCGATCCTGAGGTCCTTATGGCGAAATTATATAATAAAACACCTTTAGAAGATAACTTTAATTGTAATTTCAATATATTAATTGATGGCAAGCCATTAAGATTAGGTGTGAAAAAAATACTTGATCATTGGTTAGACTTTAGAAGAGAATCCATTAAAAATCGTTTAAAATACGAGATTAATAAAATTCAAGACAAATTACATTTGCTACAAGGTCTTGAAAAAGTCTTATTAGATTTAGATAAAGCAATAAAGATTATTCGTAATTCTAAAAAGGATCAGGATGTTATTCCTAATCTAATGAGCAATTTCGATATTGATGAAGTTCAAGCAGAATTTGTTGCGAATATTAAGTTAAGAAATATTAATGAAGAGTATATTTTAAATAAAACAAAAGAGATTGAAGATATGAAAAGTTCTATCGATAAAAAGCAGAAAACTTTAAAATCTAAGACGAAAGTTAACAATGTTATTAAAAAAGAATTGTTAGAGGTGTCCGAAAAATATGGAGTTGATCGAAGAACTGAAATTGTATTTAAAGAAGATGTTATTGATCATAAACCATTAGAAACTATTAAAGATTATAACTTACAAGTTTTCTTAACAGACCATAATTATCTAAAGAAAATATCATTGGTTTCATTAAGAGCCAGTGGCGACCATAAATTGAAAGATGATGATGAAATTATTCAATCCATCGAGTGTTCCAATAAAGATGAAATATTATTGTTCTCTAATAAGCAAAAAGTTTATAAAAGGTATTTATACGAAATAGATGATCATAAGACTTCAAAATTAGGTGTCTATTTACCAAATATTTTAGATATGGATGCAGATGAAGAAATCATCTATATGGTACAGACGAAGCAGTATAAAGGATATATGTTGTTTGGTTATGCTAATGGTAAAGTGCAAAAATTAGCTTTAGATTCCTATGAAACTAAAACCAATAGAAGATATTTAAAAAATGCCTATTCAGGTAAGTCAAAAATAGTTGGTATTTTGTATGTTGAAGAAGAACAGGATATAGCATTAGTACGTTATTCTGCACCGGATGAGTATCGTTTATTAATAGTGAGTTCAAAGATTATACCAGAAAAATCTACTAGAAGAGCTTCTGGTGTTAGAACTTTGCGATTAAAACAAGACAGTGAAATGATTCTTATGAAGTTCGCTAAAGCTATTACAATAGATAACAAAGAAGACTACTTTAATGATAAGATGCCACGTTCAGGTTATAAAATTGATCCAATGAATATTATGAATTTGTTGAATAACCGGTTAATTGAGTAAAAAGGGGGTATTATATATGAAGCGGAGAATACTTTTAATCATTGTATTATTACTCTTAGCATTACTATTAGTAGGCTGTATGCCTGGCGATGGGTCTTATACTGGTGAGGATCCTGCTAATGTATTTTCAGGTATTTGGCATGGTTGGATTGCTCCCATTTCATTAATTAGAGGATTTTTTAATTCTAATATCCGTCTATATGAAGTAAATAATACTGGTTGGACATACGACTTAGGTTTTTATCTTGCTATACTCGGCGGATTTGGTAGTATTGCATTTTCTAGAAAGAAAGATAAATAAGAAATATTAGATTTATGTTTAATTTGCAAGGAAAATATTATATAATGTAAAAAAAGATGAATGGAGGATGTTTATGAGTACAGAACTAAGTCATTTTAAAAGAAACAAAGAAAAGTTTAAGTTAGCTGGCATTTTGATTTCATTAACGATTTTAGTTGTAGTATACTATGAAACCAAAATGTTAGATTTGCTTCTTGGCATATTTAAGATTGAATGCTTAAAGGAAAAAATATCTACAGTTTCTCTAAAATCCTTTATGTTTATTTCAAAAGACTCTGATACGGAAGTATTAGTAGAAAAAATGAATTCTCTTGGTTGGAAATTTAATAATAATTACGGTAGAGGTTATTTATTTTCAAAAAATAGAGAAGAAGTTTTACTTGTAAGAAAGCATCATTTAAATTATTATATTTATGAAGTACAAGGAAAAGAATTCTTTGAAAGTCGAAATCAATAAAATAATTAAATCTCTGTTCATTCAGAGATTTTTTTGTTAGAAAAGGAGATTTATGAAGATTATTATTTCACCTAGTAAAAAGCAAAATCGAAAATGTATAATAAATAAGGATTTAGTAAAACCTATTTTCGAAACCAAAAGTACAGAATTAAGAAGAATCTTAGAGAGTTTTGATTCAAGTCAGTTATCCGAGGTTTTAGATATTGACGGAAATTTATTAGAAAAGACACAGAAGAAGTACACCGGTCCAAATACTTCTAAAGCAGCTATTTGTTGCTATAATGGATTGGTTTTCAAACAATTAGATGTAAATGAGTATACTCAAAAATCGATTAATTATATGCATGAAAAATTATGTATTTTGTCAGCAATGTATGGCGTATTAACGCCTCTTACGACAATTGAACCTTATCGATTGGACATGAAAGTAAAATTTAAAGACATAGATTTATATGATTATTGGCAGAAAGAAGTAGATGGTTTTTTTAAAGATGAAGAATTAATTATTAACCTGGCCTCAAATGAGTTTTCTAAGATGCTACAGTATGATCAATACAGTGGTAGGTTTATTAATATTGATTTTAAAGAATATAAAAACAATAAACTAAGAACAGTTGCTGCTAGGGCGAAAAAAGCAAGAGGTTTAATGGTAGATGTAATGGTTAAAAAGCAAATAAATAGTTTAGAAGAAATCAAAGCTATAGAAGTTTTAGAGTACGTTTATGATTCACAGGCAAGTTCAGAAGATCACCTAGTATATATAAGAGAATAACAAGTTTTAATGAATTAATTAATATACTTCTTAACCTTGACAATGGATATTAAATATATTATAATTTTAACAATTACTGTGAAGAGAAAGAAGTATATTGTCTTATTTAGAGAGAGCTAAAGATGGTGTGATTTAGCAATAAGCATATATGGAAAACGACTTGGAGTTTTTAGTCCGAATTAATATAGGATTAAACGGCTAGTAGACCGTTACTTACGAGAAGCTTATAGATTATAAGTAATTAGGGTGGTACCACGACATTTCGTCCCTTGGCGAGGTGTTTTTTTAGTATAAAGAATAAGAGGTGAAATATGATTGATGTAAAAGATTTTTTTGAAAGAACGGATGAATTTATAGGACAACAAGTTAAGATTAATGGTTGGATTAGAAAATCAAGAGGTTCAAAGAACATTGCGTTTATTGAGTTAAATGATGGTACATATTTTGAAAATTTACAAATAATTGCTTCTAAAGATTTAGTAAACTTTGATGAGGTTTCGAAATATTCGATTGCTGCTGCAATTGAAGTCGAAGGAGAGTTAGTAGAAACTCCAAATATGAAGCAACCTTTTGAATTGCAAGCATCAAAAGTTGTTTTGTTAGCTGATTCTGATAGTGACTATCCTCTACAGAACAAGAGACATACTTTTGAGTATTTGAGAGAAATAGCTCACTTAAGACCAAGAAGTAATACTTTTTCAGCGGTTTTTAGAGTGAGATCCCTGGCAGCCCAAGCCATCCATGAATTTTTCCAAAATCGAGGATATATTTATGCTCATACACCTATCATTACTGGTAGTGATGCTGAAGGGGCAGGAGACATGTTTAGAGTAACAACTTTAGATATTAATGAGCCGCCAAGAGATGAAAAGGGTAAAGTGGATGAATCAAAAGATTTCTTTGGTAAAGAAACGAATCTTACAGTAAGCGGTCAGTTAGAAGCTGAAATATTTGCTTTAGCTTTTAAAAAGACTTATACCTTTGGGCCAACATTCCGATCAGAAAACTCAAATACTGCGAGACATGCTTCAGAGTTTTGGATGATTGAACCGGAAGTTGCATTTGCTGATATAAACGATAATATGGATATTGCAGAAGATATGATTAAATATCTAATTAACTATGTAATGAAGCATGCAAAACCGGAACTAGAGTTTTTTAATAAATTCATTGATAAAACTTTGTTAGATCGGCTAAATAATGTTGTAAATAATGAGTTTGCTAAAGTTTCTTATACTGAAGCAATTGAGTTATTGAAGGAAGCTGATAAGACTTTTGAATATAAAGTTGAATGGGGAGTAGATCTTCAAACCGAGCATGAAAGATATCTTACAGAAGAGATTTATAAGAAGCCTGTTTTTGTTATTGATTATCCTAAAGATATTAAAGCTTTTTATATGAGAGAGAATGAAGACAAGAAAACTGTTGCTGCTATGGACTTATTAGTACCAGGTGTTGGAGAAATAGTTGGTGGTTCTCAAAGAGAGGAACGGTTAGAAGTTTTAGAAGCTAAGATTGATGAGTTAGGATTAAACAAAGAAGACTACTGGTGGTATTTAGAACTTAGAAAATATGGTGGCGTAAAGCATTCTGGTTTTGGGTTAGGATTCGAAAGAGCTATTATGTACTTGACAGGAATGAAAAATATTAGAGATGTCATTGCATTCCCAAGAACGCCAGGAACAGCAGAATTTTAATCATTATTAAGCAAGGTATCTTTATATATCTTGCTTTTTTTATTATATACTATTGAAATATATTCCTAATAGTGTAAAATAAAAATAGAGCAAAAACTTAGGATATTTTTATATTTATTAGTTTTAAAAATAGGAATACTATCCATAGGAGGAATTTATGTTAGCTGATATGTATTTGAGAGATTTTTTAGATCGAACATCTTCAGAAGAAGCTGTACCAGGTGGCGGTTCAGTAGCTGCTTTATCTAGTGCACTTGCTAGTGCATTAACTTCAATGGTTGCAAACTTAACAATTGATAAAAAAGAGTATCTTGATGTTAATGAAGAAATGATAAATATTTCTAATGAAATGCGAGTAAGAAAATGTGAATTCATTCAATTAATTGATAAGGACGCCAATTCTTTTAGCACAGTAATTGAAGCTTATAAATTACCAAAAAATTCTGAAAAATCAAGAGCTATTAGACATGAAGCAATTCAAGATAGTATGAAATATGCAGCGAAAGTACCACTTGGTATAGCCATTGATACGTCAAAAATATTTGGAATGATAAAGATTGTTGCTCAAAAAGGCAATAAGAATGCTGTTACTGATGCTTTAGTTGCTGCTATGATGGCTCGTACCGCTATTAAAAGTGCACTTTGTAATGTTAGAATTAATCTAAAAACTGTAGAAGATGAAGCATTTGTTAATGAGGTTACGGAACAAGTGAATGAGCTAGACAAATTTGCAGATCAAAAAGAAAAGGAAATTCTTAATCTAGTAAAATTTTAAATCAGAGCTTAGGCTCTTTTTTTTTTAAGTAAAATTTTGACAATTCTCTTTCAGATGTGTATAATTGTATACAATATTACAAGTATACGATTGAAAGGGGTCTATATGCCAAAGACATTGACACATAAAATTTTAGAAAAGAATCTTATAAAAGGTGAACTAATTCCGGGAAAAGAGATAAAAATTAAGGTGAATCAAACACTTACTCAAGATTCCACTGGTACAATGGTTTATTTACAGCTTGAAAAAATGGGAATTAAAGAAATAAAAACGGATTTTTCTGTTGCCTATATTGATCATAATACGATTCAATCAGGATTTGAAAATGCTGATGATCATGAGTTCATAAAATCAGTTTGTAAAAAATATGGTATTATTTATTCAAAACCTGGAAATGGTATTTGTCACCAAATAAATTTCGAGAGATTTGGTAAACCTGGAAATATTATGATTGGTTCTGATAGTCATACACCTACAGGTGGGGGCTTAGGAATGATCGCTATTGGAGCAGGTGGGTTAGATGTTGCAGTAGCAATGGCCACTGGTGCATATACTATGAAAATGCCTAAAGTTTTAAATGTGGAGTTAATTGGAAAGTTACCAAAAAATGTAACTTCAAAAGATGTAATTTTAAAAGTGCTTAAAGAACTGACTGTAAAAGGTGGCGTAGGTTATATAATTGAATACAGTGGATCAGGTTTGGAGTCATTATCTGCTACAGACCGTGGTACTATTACAAATATGGGGGCAGAATTAGGGGCTACAACATCCATTTTCCCTTCTGATGAGCAAACGAAAGTTTTTTTAGAAAAACAAGGTAGAGTAAATGATTATACCCCACTAAGTTCAGATGAGGGTGCTGTTTATGATAAGAAAATAATTATTGACCTTTCCAAAATAGAACCGCTTGTTGCGAAGCCACATAGTCCAGATAATATAGATACGGTAAAATCATTAAAAGGTTTAAAGGTTGACCAAGTAGCTATTGGGAGTTGTACAAACTCTTCATATACTGATTTGATGAAAGTTGCAAAGATTCTAAAAGGCAATTCAGTTCATGAAGATGTTAGTTTGGTTATATCTCCAGGCTCAAGTAACATATTAAAGATGTTAAGCGAAAATGGCGCTTTAGGCGATATGATTGCTGCAGGTGCAAGAATACTCGAAGCCAGTTGTGGACCGTGTATTGGTATGGGACAAGCACCAAAAACTGATGCTGTTTCATTAAGAACTTTTAACAGAAATTTCAAAGGTAGATGCGGTACAAAGTCTGCAGATGTTTATTTAGTTAGCCCAGAAACAGCGGCTATTTCAGCTATTAATGGTACAGTTACATCATCATTAGACATTAGTACTGATCTATCAGTACAATTACCAGAAAAGTTTGATGTATATGATCATTATTTTATTTATAATAAAGGATCAAAGCTGGAAACACCTGTGATTATGGGACCGAATATTAAGCCTTTCCCAGAGTCAAATTATTTACAAGGGGAAATGAAAGCATCAGTCATCTTAAAAACTGGTGATAATATTACAACAGATGATATAATGCCTTCAAATGCTAAATTATTACCCTTTAGATCTAATATACCTAAGTTATCTAATTTTGCATTCTCAACAATTGTTGAAGATTTTAAAGAAAGAGCAGAAAAAAATGATGGGGGTATTGTTGTTGGTGGAGAAAACTATGGTCAAGGATCTTCTAGAGAACATGCAGCTTTAGTACCTTTATATCTTGGTGTTAAAGCGGTATTAGCAAAATCATTTGCCCGAATCCATAGAGATAACTTAATAAATGTTGGTATTATTCCTCTAGAATTTGTAAACAAGGCCGATTATAAAAAAATTGAAGAAATGGATGTTATTTCAATAAACAACTTAAAGTCTGACTTAACAGGGGATTTGATTGTGTCTATTGATAATAAAGGCTTAGAGTTTCCAGTTAGTTTTGTTGGTTCTGAATATGATAAAGAAGTATTAGAAGCCGGTGGATATTTAAATTTTTCAGTTAGTAATTTATAGGAGGGAAGTATGATCAATATTACATTAATAAAAGGTGATGGCATTGGGCCGGAGGTTTCAATGGCTACTAAGAAGATTATTGATGCTACAGGTATAAAAATTAACTGGGATATAGTGAATGCAGGGCAAAATACATTTGAAGCGACAGGTAATCTAATACCAGATGATGTTTATAAGTCAATAGAAAAAAATAAAATTGCATTGAAAGGTCCAATTACAACACCCATTGGAACAGGTTTCAGAAGTATCAACGTACATTTAAGAAAAAAATATAACCTATTTGCAAATATTAGACCAATTCAATCCATGGAAAATACAAAGTCTCGATACAATGATATTGATTTTACTATCTTTCGCGAAAATACTGAAGGACTATATATTGGTATAGAAAATAAAATTTCTGAAGATGAAGTTGAGGCAATTAAAAAGGTTACTACTTTAGGGTCAGAACGAATTATTAGAAAAGCCTTTGAGTATGCTAAGGAGAATGATATTGATACCGTATCCGTAGCCCATAAAGCAAATATTTTGAAATATTCTGACGGATTATTTTTAAATATTGCTAGAAAAATATCAGAAGAGTATCCTTTGATTAACTTATCAGAAGTAATTATTGATAATTTATGCATGCAATTAGTAATGAACCCTGAACAGTATAAAATTATTGTTACGATGAATTTGTATGGAGATATAATCTCCGACTTAGGTGCTGGATTGATTGGCGGATTAGGTTTGGTTCCAGGAGCAAATATTGGAGAAGATATATCAATCTTTGAAGCAGTTCATGGCTCAGCTCCAGATATTGCTGGACAAAACATTGCTAATCCAACGGCGCTGTTAAAATCTGCTATCATGATGTTAAAATATATTGGTGCTTATGAAAGTGCAAAAAAAATTGAAAAAGCTTTAAAAAAGGTATATAGTGATGGAAAAATATTAACAAGAGATTTAGGAGGCACTGCAACTACTTCAGAATTTACTCAAGCAATAATAGATGCGTTATAGAGAGGGGGAAAATAATGGTAAACAATGAATGGTTCAAGAAAGTTTCTTCACAAGCAGTTAAGACTAATTTAATTGATCCTTCTTTATATAAAGAAAATGAGATAAAATGTGGTTTAAGAAATGCTGATGGAACAGGTGTTATTGTAGGATTTACGAAAATTGGTGCTGTACATGGTTATAAATATAAGAATAACGTAAAGGTGCCAATTCATGGACGTCTTTATTACCGTGATTTAGAAATAAATGATATTATAAAAAATTTAAAGGGAAATAAATTTGAACAAACCATGTATCTTCTTATATTTGGTAGCCTACCAACTGAAGAGGAATTATATGAATTTAATCGAGTATTAGCAAAATATCGTAAGTTACCCAGAGGTTTTACAGAAAATATGATTCTAAAAAATCCTAGTAGCAATGTGATGAATAAACTACAAAGAAGTATATTAGTATTGTATTCGAATGATAAAGATCCTGAACTAATGACTATAGATAATATTCTAAAACAAAGCATTAAACTAATTGCAAGATTTCCAACAATTATATCCTATGGCTATCAAGCAAAAGCCCATTACTTTGATCACCAAAGCTTAAGAATTCATCAACCACAAGAAATATTAGGTACAGCTGAAAATATCTTATATATGATTAGAGATGATAATGAATACACTGCTTTAGAAGCAGAAACGCTAGATTTATTATTATTAGTTCATGCTGAGCATGGTGGGGGTAATAATTCAGCCTTTGCAACCCATGTTGTTTCATCAAGTGGTACGGACACATACTCTGCTATTTCTGCTGCTGTAGGTGCTTTAAAGGGTCCAAAACATGGTGGTGCAAATAAATGTGTACAAGAAATGGTTGATTATTTAGTAAATACTTTAGTAGATATAAATGATGAAGATGAACTTAAAAGTTGTTTAGAAAATATATTAGATCAAAAATGTTTTGACAAAACAGGGCTAATTTATGGTATGGGACACGCTGTTTATACGAAGTCAGACCCTAGAGCGGTCATTTTAAAAGAAAAGGCTAAAGATTTATCAATAGAAAAGGGACAATTAGAAAAATATAAGATGTATGAGAATATAGAAAAATTAACAAAGCAAATATTTAAGGAAAGAAAAGGTGAGACATTTGAAATCTGTGCAAATGTAGATTTGTACTCAGGATTTATTTATGAACTTTTAAATATTCCTAATGACCTTTATACACCAATATTTGCAACCGCTAGGGTAGCCAGTTGGTGCGCCCATAGAATTGAGCAGATTATTAGTGATAAAAAGATAATGCGTCCAGCCTATTTATCAATAAAAAATGAGATTAAAGAGTAACCTTTGTGTGAAAAGAACAATAGATATTCCTGCATTACTAGTTTTGTTATATTTATTATAGTTATATTTGTTTTAAAATAACATATGAGTTTCTATATTTCTGTAGTAAAATAGTAATATAAAATGAATCAAGGAGTGTAGAAATGAAAGCATATAAAGGGAATATTATTTTCACTAGAGATAAAAATAAGTTTGAAATATATGAGAACCAATATTTAGTTGTTAATAAAGGCAAGGTTGAAGGCATTTATGAATCAATTATTGATAAAACTATTGAAATTATTGATTATACTAATCGATTAATCATTCCAGGTTTTGTAGATTTACATACCCATGGACCACAGTATAGAAACCAAGGGATTGGTTTGGATCAAGAATTATTGCCTTGGTTAAAGAATTATACATTTGAAGAGGAAAAGAAATTTTCAAACAAAGATTATGCGAAAAAAATATATGAAAAATTTGCTGAAAACTTATTAAAAAATGGTACAACTCATGTTGTGCTATTTGGTAGCATTCATAATATTTCTAACAAATTACTAATTGATATACTAGAAAAACACAATATACATGCATATGTCGGTAATGTAAATATGGACCAAAACTCATCTAAAGATTTAGATGAAGCAACTGATGAATCCATCGAAAAAACAAAGGCATTATTTGAGTATACAAAGAATAAATCTATTCATTCAATTGTTACACCAAGGTTTGTTCCTTCTTGCTCAGTTGAGTTGATGGAAAGCCTTGGAAAATTTTCAGAAGCAAATAATCTTGGAATCCAGACCCATATGTCAGAGAATAAAAATGAAGTAAAGTTAGTAAAAAAAATGCATCCGTGGATAAATGATTACATTGATGTCTATGAAAAATATAATCTGATTAATGACAAGACCATTTTTGCTCACTGTGTACATAGTCCCAAAAGTGAGCGAGAAAAAATAAAGGGTCATAAAGCTTATGTTGCTCACTGCCCAAATGCAAATTTCAATTTAGCGAGTGGTATCATGCCCCTTAGGACTTTTCTAGAAGAAGAGATTAATGTTGGGTTAGGGACTGATGTGGCAGCTGGACATACTTTATCAATTAATGATGTGATGAAATCAGCTCTTCAAGCCTCAAAGTTAAAATGGTATGAAGATAAAGAGTTGTCACCTGTTACTACTTCTGAGGTTTTTTATTTAGCCACAAAAGGTGGTGGAGCTTTCTTTGGCAAAGTTGGAAGTTTTGAAAAAGGTTATGATTTTAATGCGTTAATCATTAAAGATGATTATGAGTTGTATGACTTGAGTTTGAAAGAAAGAATTGAAAAGTTTATTTTTACTGGTGATGATCGCATGATATTAAAAACAATCATAGGTGATTGAACAATAATTAAACCTCTATTAAGGGGTTTTTTGTTTACATATAATACAGATTATTATACAATTAGCATGTAGAAAAGGAGTGATTATGCTAGGAATAGTAGTAGCAATGGACAGCGAGATGGAATTACTATTAAGTAATTTACATCAAGACAATTATAAAGTTAGAGAAAATGTTTTTAAAACTTATGAGTTCAATATTAATAATAAAGAGTTCGTAGGAATTGTATCAGGTGTGGGTAAAATTAAAGCAAGTGCTGCAACAGAGCATTTATTGACAAGAAATAATATTTCAAAAGTGCTTAATTTTGGTATGGCAGGTGGAATAGGTACATCTGTTAATATAGGAGATATCGTGAATATCATTGGTTCATATGATAATGATGAAGATTTGTCAGCTTTTGGCCATGAAAAGGTTAAACGACAATTAATATCTATCGATGATTTTGAATCTCCGCAAGGCATTTGTGTTTCTGGTGACAAATTTATTAATGATTATGAAGAGTCTAAAGAAATTAAAGAAAGATATAACGCGCTTTGTTATGAAATGGAGTTATCTGCAATTGCACTGATTTGTAATATGCACGAAATTCCAGTTATTTCAATTAAGTATATTTCTGATAAAGCCGATGAAAATGCAGAATTTGATTTTGATGAATCATTAAAAAAAGCTGCTAATCAGTTCAGTGACTTTATTACTGAAACAATTAATCAATTATAAGGAGTGCTATGAAAAAAAGAATTATAGGAGATAGTTGTACAGATTTAAATGAGAAACTAAAGAAAGACTTAAATATTGAAATTGTGCCATTACGGATTTATCTTGGGGAAAAAGAGTTTATTGATAAAAAAGATTTTGATGTTAATAGTTTTTTAAAAGAAATGATCGATTATGATGATGTAGTTAAAACTTCATGTCCTTCTCCTGAAGATTATCTTAAAGTGATTGAAGGTGATGGATCGGTTTTTATAGTTACTTTATCTAAAGAATTGAGTGGGTCATATAACTCAGCACTTCTAGCAAAAAAACTATATTTAGAAGAGAATGATAGTAAGTTTATTCATATTTTTAATTCTCGTTCAGCGGCTGTTGGACAAACATTAATTGCTTTGAAAATTAATGAACTTATAGATTCGGGATTAGAAGATGAAATGATTGTTGAGAAGGTTGAAGCATATATTGAAAGCCAGCAAACATTATTCATTTTAGAATCTTTAGATAATTTAATAAAAAATGGAAGAATTTCCAAAACCAAAGGCTTTATTGCAAATACTTTTAACATCATTCCTATTATGGGTTCAACACCTAAAGGAAGGATTGAGTTAAAGGCTAAAGGTAGAGGAGCGAAAGCTTATAAGAAGATGATTGATCTAATCGTTGAAAATGCAATAGATGTTGAAAATAAAGTTTTAGGGATCACCCATGTTGATAATATAGAACAAGCAAAAAAAATAAAGAGAATGATTCAGAAAAAGGTACATTTTAAAGATATAATCATAGTAGATGCTAGAGGCGTATCTACAAGTTATGCAGACAATAAAGGTATTGTTATTGCATTTTAAGGAGGATAAAATGAGTAATATTATAGCTGATAGTAGTTTAGATATTAATGATTCATTAAAATCGCTTGGTGTTCAATTCGTGCCATTTAAGTTATATCTAGGTGACAAGGAGTATGTGGATAATGATGCTTTGGATCCAATTAAATTTATTAATGATATGGTTGCGTATAGTGGCGTTGGTAAATCTGCCTGCCCATCACCTAACGATTTTTTAGAAAAATTTGAAGAAAAAAATGATAACTATGTTGTTACAATATCCGAAAAATTAAGTGGTACTTATAATTCCGCTATTTTAGCAAAAAATTTATTTGAAGAAGAAAATAAAGAGGGCTTTGTTCATGTGTTTAACTCCAAGAGTGCATCAATTGGGGAAACGCTTACAGCAATAAAAATAAAAGAACAAGTTGGTCAAAAAGTTCCTAGTGAAAAATTAGTGAAAAATGTAGAAGAATATATTGAAAACATGCGTACATTTTTTATATCTGAAAATCTAGACAACTTAATTAAAAATGGCCGTATTTCAAAAATGAGAGGAACAATAGCTTCAATTTTAAATATTAAGCCAATTATGGGTACGAATAGAGCTGGAGAAATCATATTATATGATAAACAAAGAGGTATCAAAAAAGCTTACAATCGATTAAAAGAGATCGTAGAAGAAACAGCTACTGATTGTTCTGAAAAGACTTTAGCTATTTCTCATGTTAATAATGTTGAGCGAGCAGAATATATTAAGTCGTTAATTGAGAAAGAATGTAACTTTAAAGAAATTGTTATTGTTCAAACAGGCGGTTTATCAAGTTTATATTGTGATAATAAAGGGATTATTTTAGCATTTTAACCTTAGGAAACTAAGGTTTTTTTAGTTAAAAAACGTTGAAAACGTTTTCAAAAGATGATATTATTAAATCAGATTTAATAATATTAAGTATAATAAATTATTATTTAATAACGGAGGGGAATATGAGAAAAAAACTTTTTATACCAGGTCCAGTAGATGTTGCAAGTGATGTATTAGAAAAAATGGCTACTCCTATGATTAGTCATAGAAGTAAAGAAGCAACTGAATTGCAAAAAGGTATAAGTGAAAAATTACAAGAATTAATGTATACAAAAAATGAGATTTTATTATCTACATCTTCTGGTAGTGGTTTAATGGAAGGTGCCATTCGTTCGTGTACAATTAAAAAAGCAGCAGTTTTTGCTATGGGTGCTTTTGGTGAACGCTGGTATGATATGGCTATAAAAAATGGTGTTGATGCTGATATTATATCAGTTGATTGGGGAGAAGCAATCTCGCCTGATTTAGTAGAAAAAACTTTAGCAACTGGAAAATATGATTTAATAACTGTTACACATAATGAAACTTCTTCTGGAGTTATGAATCCATTAGACGAGATTTCTGAAGTTGTAAAAAAATATCCTGATGTTGTATTTTGTTTAGATACTGTAAGTTCACTGGGTGGAGCGAAAATAGAAGTAGACAAATGGGGAGTAGATATTTGTATTGCTTCGACTCAAAAGTGTTTGGGATTACCACCAGGATTAGCTATATGTAGTATTTCAGAAAAAGCTTTAAAAGCAGCTGAAAAAGTAGAAAATAAAGGGTTTTACTTTGATTTGTTACGTATTAAGAAATATGTAGATAAAAAACCTTACCAATATCCTTCTACACCTTCTTTACCACATATGTTTGCTTTAGATTATCAATTGGATAAAATATTAAAAGAAGAAGGTTTAGAAAATAGATTTGATCGTCATGAAAAGAATGCACAATTTGTAAGAGAATGGGCTAAAAAGAATTTTGATTTATATTCAGATGAAAATCACTTATCAAATACTGTTACGAATATTAAAAATACAAGAGGTATATCTGTAAAAGAGTTAAATAATACTTTAGGCGAAAGAGGCTATATCATTTCTAATGGTTATGGTGCTTTAAAAGAAAAAGCTTTTAGAATTGCTCACATGGCTGAAACAACAGAAAAAGACTTACAAGAATTATTTGAGGTTATTGAAGATATTTTAGATTTAAAATAGAAAAGAATCAAGCTTTCTATTTTGGGGGGAGATTACATGATTAGAATTTTAGCAAATGACAAAATTTCTGATTGCGCTGTAAAAAATATTAGAGATTTAGGTTATGAAGTCACTGAACACCATTATTCACAAGAGGAGTTAGTAGAGGAAATCAGAAAGTATGATGCAATCGTTGTGAGATCAGCTACAAAAATTAGAAAAGAAATCATAGATGCTGGTGCAAAGGGTAATTTAAGTTTAATTGTTAGAGCAGGCGTAGGACTCGATAATATAGATGTTGATTACGCAAAAAGTATGGGAATCGAAGTTCAAAATACACCAACAGCAAGCTCTTCAGCTGTTGCTGAGTTAACTATTGGTCATATGTTTTCATTATCGAGAAACATCTACATTTCTAATGTAACGATGCGAAAAGGAGAATGGAACAAGAAAGCTTACAAAGGCATAGAATTAAATGGAAAAACATTAGGAATTATTGGCTTTGGTCGAATAGGTCAAGAAGTTGCAAAACGAGCATATGCTTTGGGAATGAAAGTACTTTATAATAATAGATCAGGAGCGAAAAAAGGTTTTGAAGAATATTCCTATGCTACTAAAGATGAATTATTAAAAAAATCTGATTTTATTACATTGCATGTACCATTTATTAAAGAAAATGGTCCAGTGCTAGATACTAAAGAGTTTAGTAAGATGAAAGATGGTGTTATGATTATTAATGCTGCAAGAGGTGGCGTAGTTAATGAAAAAGCTTTATTGAAAGCTTTAGATGAAGGTAAAGTGTCAGCTGCAGCTATTGATGTTTTCGAAGAAGAGCCATTGGCTTCAGAAGAAATTATGAATCATGATAAAATATCTTTAACACCACATATTGGTGCTTCAACACAAGAAGCTCAAGATCGAATTGGTGAAGAAATATTTGAAAAAGTAAAAAAGCATTTTGAAAATAAGGAGGAAGTTTATGTCCATTGTTAGACCATTTAAAGGTATTAAACCAAAAAAGGAATTAGTGGATCAAGTTGCATCTTTACCCTATGATGTTATGAATAGAGAAGAAGCAAAATCCCTAGCTGAAGGTAATGAATATTCTTTTTTACATGTTGTTCGATCTGAAATAGATTTAGATGACTCAGTTAGTCCCTATGATAAAAAGGTATATAGACAAGCTAGAAAAAACTTAGATCAAATGATTGAAGATGAAATTCTAGTACAAGATGATAAACCTATGTTTTATATTTATCGACAAATTATGAATGGTAGAGTTCAAACTGGATTAGTTGGAGCCACATCTATTGATGATTATTTGAACAATGTAATTAAAAAACATGAGTATACTCGACCTAAAAAAGAAGTTGATCGAATTAATAACTTCGATTATTGTGATGCCAATACAGCACCTATTTTCTTAACATACCGAAAAAATGATGAAATTAATACTATAGTAAATGACTGGATTAAATTTCATATGCCAATTTATGATTTTAAATCTGAAGATGGTATAACACATATTGTATGGGAATTATCAGATGATAGTTTAGTAGATCGGATTAACAAAATATTTGATAATGAAGTAGATTCATTATATATTGCTGATGGCCATCATCGCTCTGCTTCTAGTGTAAAAGTAGGTTTAAAAAGAAGAGAGGAAAATCCTAATTTTACTGGAGATGAAGAGTATAATTATTTTATGTCAGTAATGTTTCCTGATGAGGATTTATTCATCATGGATTATAATCGAGTAGTTCATACACTAAATGGTCTTTCCTTTGAAGATTTCATGAGTAAAGTAGAAGAAAATTTTAATGTAGGAAAAATAGAAAGCGAAAAACCTTTTAGACCAACTAAAAAACATACATTTGGTATGTACATTGAGAACAACTGGTATGAGCTAGAAGCAAAAGAAGGAATATTTAATGACCAAGATCCTGTTGATCGATTGGATGTTGCCATTCTACAAAATAATATATTAGATCCTTTGTTAGGGATTGAAGATCCTAGAACAAGTGATAATATTGATTTTGTTGGTGGGATAAGAGGATTAACAGAGTTAGAAGAAAGAGTTGATCAAGGAAAGAAAGTAGCATTTTCTATGTATCCTACGACAATGGATGATTTACTTGCCATTGCAGATGCTGGGAAAGTTATGCCGCCTAAGTCAACATGGTTTGAACCAAAATTAAGAAGTGGTTTATTTGTTCATAGATTAACT
>DATFJG010000026.1:0-18706 GCA_035269305.1 Clostridia bacterium | reverse complement strand
ATTATTGGTGGATTTTTAGGAGTAGTAATGAAGACAGGTGCCATCGATGCAGCCATTGCCAGTGTTACCGATGCTTTAAAAGGTAAAGAGCAATTAATGATTCCTGTACTTATGGTATTATTTGGACTGGGTGGTACAACCTATGGTATGGCTGAAGAAACCATTGCCTTTTATCCCCTACTTATACCAGTGTTTATTGCAGCAGGTTATGATAAAATAACAGCTGTTGCTGTTATTCTATTAGGAGCTGGTACTGGTGTTTTAGCGTCAACAGTGAACCCTTTTGCAACAGGTATCGCATCAGGCTTTGCAAATATAAGTATTGGTAATGGAATTGGTCTAAGATTAATGATGTTATTCATTGGTGAATTTATTGCCATTGCTTATGTTATGAAGTATGCAAAAAAAGTGAAGAAAGACCCGTCGAATTCATTAACATCTGATACTTTTGAAGAAGATAAGAAACATTTCTTAAATACGGATACAGATGAATTTCCAGAGTTTACACCAAAGCGGAAAATCGTTATTGCATTATTTGCATTGACATTTGGTATTATGATCTTTGGTGTGATTCCCTTTGAAGATATTGGTATAACGGCTGTACCAACACTTTGGTGGTGGTTCGAAGAGCTAGCAACTTTATTCTTAGTAGCTTCTGTTGTTATTGGATTAGTTGGTGGTTTAAATGAAAAAGAACTGACCAGCTCATTTGTAGACGGTGCAAGAGATTTATTAGGCGTTGCACTAATTGTTGGTGTTTCAAGAGGTATTACTATTGTAATGAATGGTGGTAACATCACTGCAACAGTATTAAACTTTGGAGAAAGAACATTAGGTCAACTAGGAAAATCTGTATTTGCTATAGTGACTTACATTTTCTATATTCCAATGTCTTTTTTAATCCCATCAACATCTGGTTTAGCAACACTATCTATGCCAATTATGGCACCATTAGGTGATTTTGTTGGTGCCGGTAGGAGTATTGTTGTTACAGCATACCAATCTGCATCCGGTATTGTTAATTTAATTACGCCAACCAGTGCTGTAGTTATGGGTGGATTAGCTATTGGACGAGTACCATACAATAAATGGTTAAAATTTGTTGGTAAATTATTATTGATTTTATTTGTATTCACAATTGTTGCATTAATGGTAGGACTCGCACTTTAAATTACACTAGAATTTAATATAATTTTGAAAGTAGACTAATTATTTTATTGGTCTACTTTTTTTATAATATAAAATGAATAAATTTCTTTATAATTCATAATAATTAATGTTATAATATTTATAATAAACGTACAGTAAATTTAAGAAAGGATTTGTTATGAAGGAAGTTATATTAAAAAATGGAGAGAAAGTACTTATTCGAAAAGCAGTTCAATCAGATGCGAAAAGTATTATAAGATACATTCATGAAATATCAGGAGAATCAAATAATCTAACCTTTGGTGAAGGTGAGTTTAATGTAACGGTATCCCAAGAAGAAGATATGATTCAAAAGGTATCAGAAGCTGACAACAAATTATTTCTGGTTGTTCTTAAAGATGAAAAAATCATTGGTAATTTATCCTTCATGGGAGGGAATCGTCCAAGAACAAGACATATGGGGGACTTAGGTATGACTGTACTAAAATCTTATTGGGGAGAAGGAATTGGTGGCGCATTGCTTGAGTACCTGATTGAATGGTGTGAAAATAACCCTATTGTTCGAAAAATTAATCTTCAGGTGAAAGTTGATAATGAAAATGCAATTAAATTATACGAAAAGTTTAATTTTAAAAGAGAAGGTCATATTGAAAGATTTTTCTTAATCCATGGTAAGTTTTTCGATGCTTATTCAATGGGGCTATTAATCGATTAGACAAGTAATTGAAACGAAGGAATAGAGAAGGGTGCGCCAGATGGATAGAATATCTAGGAAGTGAAATATGAATGAAGTAAAGGATTTTGAAACTTTAATATCAGAAGAAGTCGCTCTTTTACTAGAGTTACCTCTAACGAGAGAAAAGATTCAAATTTTTTCTAAAAATAACTATGAAGAATATAGGGAATTGAGACACTATAGATTAAAAGAACAATCAGTATTAATTGTACCACCTTCGTTAATTGAGAAAGCGATCCGTGCTATTAGGAAATCAAATTATAATAGAGTAGATTTGCTGGAATACTTGAAGAAATCATTGGATCTAAGTAATCATCGCTTTACTGATGAGACAGCTTTTTTATTTTTAGATCCAAAAAACTACTCTTCAGCATCTTTAGATTCAACTTATGAAATTTCTGAAATAGAGGATACAATGATAGATGTCTTTGAGATATTTGCAAATGAGTGCAGTCAAGAAGATCTTGATGAAGGATTAGTAAGTCTCGATGATTCTTTAGTATTTGGTTGCTTCTATAAAGATAAATTAGTTGGTGTAGCAAGCTATTGGTTTTTGACAGATCATTTGGCTGATATTGGTGTCATTATCCATCCAGATTATAGAAAAAAAGGAATTGGTAAAGCCTTAGTGTCCAGATTATCTCAATGGGGTATGAACCATGGGAAATTGAATATGTATAGACATGATAGAAATAATAAAATATCAGGCCAATTAGCTTTAGCGTTAGGTTTTGAAGAATATATAGAATTAAAAATTATAAAGGAGTTAAAGTGTTAGAAATTAGAAAATTTAAGAAAGAGGACTTAGAAGGAACTAAAACAATTGTTAAAGAAGCTTTTTACCGCGAAGGAAAAGATGAGAAGTTTAATGAATGGAATTTTGTTGATGAGATTCAATTGGATAAAAATTATATCGAAGAACTGTGTTTGATTGCCAAAAATGATGAAGAATATTTGGGATATAATATTCTAACAAAAGGTAGCATCGGTGATCAAGAAGGCTTAATCTTAGGACCTATTGCTGTAAAGCCAAGTCATCAAAAAAAAGGAATCGGAAAAAAGTTAGTTGCCGTTGCCTTAGAAAAAGCACAAGCCTTAGGATATCCTTGGGTTGTTTTAGTTGGCGGGGATTATTATTTACAAGTGGGATTCGAGTCAGCTAAAAAGTATGGTGTGGAAATTGCACCGAATGCACCTGGGAATAATTTTGTAAAAATAGCTTTTCTAAATGAAATGGAATCTATTCAACCAGGTATAATTAAATTTGCTGATACATTTTATAGTGAAAGCGGCGAATTATTATAAGGAGATAGTTAATGACGCGAATATATTTAACAAGACATGGTGAAACAGAGTGGAATCATAAAAAAATCATGCAAGGTTGGCAAGATTCTAATTTGACAGATTTAGGAAGAAAACAAGGGAAATGGCTTAGTGATCGGCTGTCTAAAATCGAGTTTGAAGCAGTTTATTCAAGTCCTTTAAACAGAGCTTTAGAAACAGCTAAAATTATAAAGAGAGACAATTATGAAGAAATTATTATTAAAGATCCTTTAAAAGAAATGGGTTTTGGCCCTTGGGAGGGTAAAACATCTATAGAAATTAAAAAAGATTATAGAGAAGCCTATAATAATTTTTGGGAAAAGCCTCACCTCTATGAGGGAGACAATTGTGAAAACTACTATGATGTTAGAAATCGAGTAATGCCATTGATTAAAGATATTATTAAAAGGCATGATGATAATGTGTTAATTGTTACCCATACAGTTGTTATAAAAATTATTATGGCTTATTTTGATGAACGGAAAATGGAAGAGCTATGGAATCCACCCTTCATGCATCAAACCAGTTTAAATATAATTGAAATAGAAAACAATCAAGGGAAAATTATTCTACATGGTGATACTTCTCACTACAAAGAATAAAGAATTAGATTAAGGATTGAAAACATGAGAAATAAAATCATAATAGTTGTATTAGCTGCTAGTTTACTTATAGTATATTTTTTCTTTGTTAATGAATATCAGGCACAATCAATAGAAGAAGCCTTAGATCTAACCAACCCATCAGTTGATGAAATAATTCATATTGAAGCGTTAGAGGGTAGTTATTTTGCTGTAAGTAAAAGGAGTGACTATCTTCATGCGGCTCTAGTCAATAAATTATTTGGTAGATATAAGACTATGTATAGTGGTGTCCATGGGGATATTGAGATTGTTGCTGAAGTTTTTGGTGTAACGGATAGCTATTTTCCTGGCATTAAATATGCTTCAAAGCCTCTACTTTATGGTGTAATTGGTAATTCAGAAATTTCTAAATTAGAATTGTTTAATACAGAAAGTAATGAAGTAATAAAAATTGATATTATAGAAAAAGATGGTTTTAGGCTATGGATTAAAAGTTTAAAAAACACAGCTGATATAGGGTATATACTAAAAGGATACAATGAAACTGGTATAGAATTAATCTCAAGGAAACTAAAGTTTAAGCCTAGAGAAATAAAAAGTACGTATTAGTAAAAAGTAGCTACTGCCATAAAGATTTAAGGTAGTAGCTTTTTAAGGGCTTTTTTTTAGATTGATATGAATAATTTAAGCAAATATTCACTCTCTTTTAATGGAATTTTAATAATTCGTTGCTATAATGTCTTCAGAGAGTAAAAATGGCAAGTAATGAGGAGGTAAAAATGGGCATTTTAATTAAATATACCTTTTTGAACATAAAAGAGCATAAATTTAGAACTTTTTTGATTGTTCTATCAATCATGTTATCTGTTGGGTTATTTTTCAGTTCATTATCAATATCAGATGCATTAACTGAAATAATAATGGAAAACATACAAAGTCAAATTGGTACAGCAGAGATTGTTATTTCACCTGGGAAATATAATTCATCAGGGTTATTAAAAGAAGAACCTTTAGGAGAAGCATCAACTTTGATTGACTATACCATAGGTGTAGTTGAAAACCGTGTAAATTATCAAAACTCTAATGAGAAAACAGATCAAATTAACCTAAAGGGTTATCGCTTAGAGGATTTAGAAAGAATTAATCCTGTCATCTTTAATCAAAAATTAGAAGATAGGACTTTTGTAGGCAAGGTATTAATTATTAGTAAAGCATACGCTGAAGAACAAAATCTAGCAATAGGTGATTTCATTAAATTAGAATTTTCTCCTGAGGATTATAAATATTTCCAGATTTATGCCTTAGCAGAAAACAAAGGATTTTTTAAAAACACACCAAGTTTTGGACAAAGGGAGATTAACTTTGTCGCACCAAGGGAAACTTTAAGTCGGTTTATTGGGCATCCAGATCAAGTAAATACCATCTATTCCAAAACAATTGATGATTTAACAATTGACGAAAGTATAGTGGCACTACAGAAAATATATGAAAGAGAACAAGTTAATAAGATGGTAACAAAGACTGAAATTGATGCACAGATTCGCCCCATTAGAATCCCATTTATGTTTATGTTGATTCTAGTAGTGATCATTAGTATTTTTATAATTTATACTTCATTTAAAGTAATAACTTTAGAAAGACTACCTATGTTAGGTACATTCAGAAGTATTGGGGCAACTAAGAAGATGACTGATTTTATCATGCTTGGTGAAGCAATTATTTATGGCGTATTGGGAAGTACTTTAGGTGTGTTTGTAGGACATCATTTATTGTCGGCAGTAATGAGTCTTATTGCAAATGATATGGGAACGATGGTATTAAGATATCCAAAAATAAATGTCATTATAGCCATTATCTTCGGTTTGATTTTATCTATTGGTAGTGCTTTAGTACCAATTATTAAAACTTCTAAAATACCAGTAAAAGAAATTTTATTAAATATTATAGAGGGGACTAAGAAAAAGCGAAAGCATAGCAGATACATTATTGGAGTAGTGTTAGGGGGACTTTCTTTAGTATTCCCTATGCAGTTCAATGAAGGAAATATTGCCGCAATAGCAGGTGGACTTGGCATTATACTAATGATTGGCGCGTTAGTATGTTTTATACCACTATTGACAAATTTATTTATCCGATTAACTGAAAGGATCTTTGGATTGATTTTTGGAAATATTGGTCGTATTGCAGTAAAGAATATGAGAGGTAATAGAAGCACACAAGATAATATTATACTTTTGACCATTGGCCTAGCAAGTGTACTAACGATTATGGTTATTGGAAGTGGTATTCAAAATGAAACGAGCAGATATTATGACGAACAGAATTATGAGATTTCTATTCGAAGCAGTGAAGCGTCACGGGTCACAGCTCAAAGGATTATGTCAATAGAAGAAATAAACGATGCTTACTATTACCAGCGGGCATGGAACGCTTTTAAATATGGTGGTGAAGAAAAGCCATTTATCAGAAGTCTTGTAGGTATTGAATCGGAGAATTTTTTAGAGTTTTTTAACTATGATATTCTTAATGTTTCAAATGATCAAGAGATTATAGAAGAGCTTTTAATCGGACGAAAACTAGTCCTTAGTACAGTCATTAGAGATGAGTATGACTTTGAAGTAGGCGATAAGTTATCTTTGGATACTGGAAATGGCATTAGAGATTATGAAATCATCGGTTTTACAGATGTAAAAGAGAATAATGGTCAATTTGGTATGACATCTATGTATAACTTAAAAAATGATTTAAAACATTTTTGGGGACTAAACATGGCTGTAAAGATCAAACCAGGTACAAATACTGTTGAAATAAAAGAACAAATTGAAAAAAAATTAGAGCATTTTAATTGGTACCAGGTAGACACAATTAAAGAAATGAAGCAGAGAAATCTAGACAACAATAATCAAATGATAATTATTCTATCTGTTTTTTCGGCGGCAACAGCTCTTATCGGTAGTATCGGTGTGATGAATAATTTTCTGGTTAGCTTATTGGCTAGAAGGAAAAGTTTAGCAATTTATGCATCTATTGGGATGAGTAAAGTGCAAAGAAGGCGAATGATTCTTATAGAATCAATTTCTAGTGGGGTAATCGGTGGATTATTTGGGATTATAACAGCTCAGTTAATCATGTTACGTATTACTAGTTTGCTAAGTCAAATCAGTATACCACTAGTATTAAAAATTTCATTATTAGCTGGTATTGTTGGATTTGTTGGTTCTGTAATGGTGTGCTTATTATCTTCCATAAGCGTACTCAGTCAATTAAGAAAGTTAAATATTATAAAAGAATTAAGGTATGAGTAGGAGGCATTATGTCAGTTGTAGTAAACGTAAAAGATGTTTGTAAAAATTTTGCTTTAGGCGATGAAGAAGTAAAAGTCTTGAAAACATTGAATTTTGAAATAAATAAGGGTGAATTTGTATCCCTGATGGGACCTTCCGGCTCAGGTAAATCAACTTTGCTTTATTTAATGGGGGGACTTGATGAACCGACCCATGGAGAAATTAGAGTCAATGATAAGGTTTTGAAGCAATTAAAGGATAAGGAAGAAAGTATCATGCGGAGACGAGAAATTGGATTTGTTTTTCAATTTTATAATTTGATTCCAAATTTAAATGTTGAAGAAAATATTCTTTTACCTATTTTATTAGATGGAAAAAAAGCTAGGGATCATCAAGAATCCCTTAATGAGATTCTATCTCTTGTTGGGTTAAGTGATCGAAGGAAGCATACACCAAGAGAATTGTCTGGGGGACAGCAACAACGGGTTGCTATTGCACGAGCATTGATCAGTGAACCAGATATTATCTTGGCAGATGAACCCACTGGAAATTTAGACAGTGTTACTGGTAATGAAATAATGGCATTATTTCAAAGGATTAATCAAGAAAAGAATAAAACAATCGTTCAAGTGACCCATTCAGAAGAAGCAGCAAAATATGGGACGCGAATTATCCGATTAAAAGATGGGAGATTAGTATAATGAAAAAATTTCTTATAGTATCAATAGTTATTGGCTTAATGGTATTTGCAGTAGGATGCAGTGGTAAGTCTGAAGCAAATGATAGTGCAGATTTAGATAGTACATCGACAGAAGTGGTAGAAGAGGCGCCAACAGTTCAAACAGTAAAAGCATATGGTATTGTAGATTTCACTGAAGAACAGAGCATTAGCGTTGACTTTAACGCAAGACTAGATAAAATTCATGTGAAAGAAGGGGAACAAATAGCTAAAGGTGATGCCCTTGTAGATTTTGATATTTCTGAACTCAATAGTAATGTTGAAAGTAAAAAAATGGCTATTGAAGAAACAAAGCAGAAGTTAAACCGTGTTGATTATCGCGGTGCTCAATTAGCAATAGATTTAGAAAATGAAAAAGCAAACTTAAGAGAGTTAAATAATCAGTTAGAAAATAATAGAGTTTTATACGAAAATGGCGCTATTTCTAAAACTGAGATAGATGCTTTGAAGGATAAGATAATAAGTAAAGAAGGACAAATTGAACAAATAAAGTTAAATATTAGTAATACAAATAATCAGATAACTGAAGATCAAATGGTACTAAGTAATCAATTGAATCGATTAAACGATGAACTAAGGATTTTAGAAGAAAAGTATTCTAAAGCAAATTTTGAAAATGGCAACCAAATTGTTTCTAATATCGATAATGGAGTTGTAACTTCAGTTCAAGGGAAAGAAGGGTCTTATGTTAATCGTGAGCATAACATCCTGAGTATTGTTGATTTAGATTCTAGAGTTGTAAGAGCAGATATTGCTGAAGAGTTTATTAGTCGAATAGCCGTAGGACAAAAGGCAATTGTAACTTCTCAGGCAGTACCAGGTCATGAGTATACAGGAGAAATTATACGTATTTGGGGGACTTCAATTAAAAAAGGCGGCGAAACCATTGTACCAATTGAAGTAAAGCTAAATAATTTAGATGATAAACTCTTCTTAAATTTCAATGTTGACGTAACCATTGCGTTAGAATAATAAAAATGTGAGGTAGATATGTTAAAAGTTGAAGAAGTGCTAATACTAGGTGGTTTAATCTTAATAGTCTTGGCTACTTGGATTACTAATTATGGGATCATACTGAGAAATAATTTGATGATTCCATTCATTTGTGGTTTTGGTGTGATATTTATTGTTCTAGGCTACCATTTAAAGAAAATAAACCAAGTATAAATCAGAGGGCGTTAATTGAAAGGAGAAACAGATGTATAAATTAGGAAGCTTTATTCTAATGACAGGTGTATTATTATTTTTTGTAGCTGGGTTTGGCATACTGACAAATCTTATTGAAATTAGCAGTAGAAATATTTCATTGATTGCTGCCATGGCTTTAATATTTGTTAGTACAGGTTCAACTGTAAAGAAAAAGTACCAGGAAGATTTTTTTGGTAAGAAATGAATATTTATAATATTAATTCACATTCTATAGGAGGTACTTGAGATGAAAATCGAAATTTAACAATAATCAAGAGAAATCTTGTTTAATTCAAAACATTGATTTACGATAAAAAAACAATCAAATCTTCAATCAATATAAATAAATTTTCGCTAGTGAGTGCTTGGAAAATTTGCAATTTTAGTATAAAATATGCTAATAGTTCACCTATATGGATTATTGTAAATTCATTTGAGTACTAGTAGTAATTAAAGTAAAAAATAAGCTAGGTATTCAGCAGAAAAACTTAGCTATTGAAAAAGAGGAGATTGATAATGAAAAAAGTAAAAATTTATACTTGGACTTTTTGTCCTTTTTGTGTTGAAGCAAAGAATATTTTAAAAAAGAAAAATATTGCCTTTGAAGAAATTGTTATTGATGGAGATCAGAAGGCATTAAGTAATCTTACTGAAGCAACAGATTGTAGTACTGTACCACAAATATTTGTAGGAGAAAAGTTTATTGGTGGATGTGATGATTTAAAAGCTTTAATTGAAAAGAAAAGCTTTGAAGAAATATTTAATTAGTATTTCTAAAATGAGGTAATAATTATGTATATACTAGGATTGGTACTGTTAATTTTAGGGTTGACTTTGTTTGGCTTCGGTTATTTTATATTTTTTAAGAAGAAATACGATTTGATCAACAATTTTAAAGAAGATCTTAAGTTAAATAGATTTGGTGAAAATTATGCCAAAAGAATAGGTTTAATAGAGTTGATTTGGGGTATTATTTTTATTGGTCTTTTCTTATTAACACGAATGATACCTGATGGCTCAATTTTTTTTCTTCTAATTGGCGTACTTGGTTTAATTATTTCCTTAGGGATTAATTATATTAAATTTAATAGAAATTAATATATTTGAATTAATTTCATAATGGAGGCGTAATGAAAAAATATAGCAAACTTTTAGGTTTTTTGAAAAGATATACGATCGTTCATGTTTTGGTATATTTAGTAGTAGGCCTTATTTTTATGTATGTAATGAATTATCGTGAAGCCTTTGAGGCCTACGATCAATTTTCTAATTATCGTTCCCTTGAGTCACCGATTGTAAGGGCGGCTGTATTGTTTCAAATGTTAAGAGGTTTAATGATTGGGTTTATTTTATATCCTTTCAGAGAAAGAATTATTGAAAGTCAATGGGGTTGGCTAATGCTTTTTTCCTTAATTTTTGGGTTAACATGTTTAGGCGCCATCAATGCATCCCCGGGTTCAATAGAAGGTATGATTTATACAAAGATGACTTTAGAAGAACATTTAGTAGGCTATCCTGAAGTCATTGTACAATCATTGGGTATCAGTATACTCTTTTGGAAATGGGAGAAAAAAAGTTATAAATAAAGTTTTATAAAAAAAATAAGCAAAAGTGTTAGTCCGTTGACTAGCACTTTTTTGATTAGTACACCTTTTGTATCAAAAAGATGAAAGACATTGTAATTATTTTGTATTGTTGATTAGTGTTTTAGAACTTATACTATAGTTAGGTTAAAGGAGAGGAGGACAATTGATTAAAACAATAATATTCGATATGGATGGTGTTCTAATCAACTCAGAGCCAATATCAAGAAAAGTAGAAAAGAAGCTATATGATAAATACAATATACCTTATAATGAAACACTAATTGAAAGCTTAGTAGGCAAAAGAATAAAAAATTATTGGGAAAGTATATTTGATTATTATGGTATTGAACCCATTGCTGTGGACAGGATTGCTAAAGAACATGAAAAAATGTACTTGGCATTAAAAGATGAAGTTAAGTTAATGGATCAGGTTGAAAAGTGGCTCAATAGATTTAAGAAAGAAGGTTATAAAATATATATCGCTTCTTCGTCACATGTGAAGATTATTGAAGAAATGATACAAAAATTTGGTCTAGAGGAGTCTATTGATGGTTATGTTGGTGGGAATCTTGTAAAAAGAGGAAAACCTAATCCAGATATATTTGAAAAAGCCCTTGAAATTAGTGGAATGAAAGGAAATGAATGCATTGTATTTGAAGACTCAGCTAATGGTATTCAAGCAGCCATATCAGCTGGAATTAAGTGTATTGGCTTTAACAACAAAAATCAACACAGTCAAGACCAATCCAAAGCATTATTGACAATTACTGAATTTACAGAAGAGAATTATGAGAGAATTAGGAGGCTATATTTATGAAAAAATTAGACATAGTTTTAGAAAATGAAACTGGATTGCATGCAAGACCAGCAAGTATGTTAGTTCAAGTAGCAAAGGATTTTGATTGTGATATTAAAATCGAATTAAATGAACAGACATACGTTGCAAAAAGTATGATGAGTATTTTAAGTATGGGTGCTACTAAAGGTTCTGAACTATCATTTGTTATAGATGGTTCAGATGAGTTGAAAGCTTATAATGAATTAAAAGAACTTTTTGATAGTAATTTTGGAGAAAATTAATTCTGATTCGTACAATTTTGTCTAATGAGTAGCGAAAAGAAGTGAACTTATAAATTATTGATAAAGTAACTGAATAAAAATAAGATGGTTTTAGAGAAGTGAAGGGAGGAAAAATTGTTAAGTGAAGTTTTAAGTAAAGATAAAATAATTATTAATCCTTCAGTTGAAAATTGGAGAGAAGCAATAAAAGCAGCTGGAAATCTATTATTAGCTGATGAAATTGTTACCAGGGAGTATGTTCAAGCAATGATTACATCTGTAGAGGAGAAAGGTCCATATATAGTAATAGCTCCAGGAATCGCCATTGCTCATGCAAGACCTGAAGATGGTGTAAATGATTTAGGGATGAGCTTGGCTATTCTTGAAAAGCCGATTAAGTTTGGTAACAAAGATAATGATCCTGTAAAAATTGTTTTTAGCTTTTCAAGTCCTGATAACAAGAGACATTTAGAAGTATTCCAACAATTAACAACTTTATTAATGAGAGATAATTTTGTTGAAAATATTTCTAAAGCAACAACACCAGAAGAAGTATTAGATTATATTTTTGAAAAATAGGAGGTGTCAAATGAAAATTTTATCTGTATGTGGTAATGGTCTTGGGAGTAGTTTAATCCTAAAAATGGCTGTAGAAAAGGTCCTTAAGAGTGAAGACATTAAAGCAAATGTTGTGGTAAGTGATTTAGGCAATGCAAAGGGATTAGATGCTGATTATATTGTTGCATCACCGGAGATTGCTGAACGATTAAAAGATCATAAAGCAACGGTTATTGCGATTAAAAATATGATGGACAAAAATGAAATAAAAGAAAAGTTAATTAGTCAGATTAATCAATAAGGAGGCGTTCATGTCAGTATTAAATTTTATTGTAAATGAAATATTAAGTCAACCAGCTATGTTAATTGGTATTATCGCTATGATTGGTTTAATTGCATCACAAAAGAAATTTTCAGATGTTTTGTCAGGTACACTTAAGAGTATTTTGGGTTTTGTTATATTAGGTGCAGGTGCAGGCGTTCTTGTTGGTTCATTAAATAACTTTGGACCGATTTTTGAAGCAGGCTTTAATATTCAAGGAGTTGTTCCAAATAATGAAGCAATAGTAGCAATTGCACAACAAACTTTTGGAAGAGAAACAGCATTAATTATGGGATTTGGATTTGTAGCAAATATTTTATTTGCTCGTTTCACACCTTTAAAGTATATCTTTTTAACAGGCCATCATACATTTTTCATGGCGGCATTATTATCAGCAGTACTTGGTACAGCAGGTTTAACAGGTGTGCCTTTAGTAGTAATGGGTTCGGTGATTTTAGGTGCCCTAATGGTAATTATGCCAGCAATTGCTGATCCATTTATGCGAGAAATTACAGGTGGAGATGATATAGCATTGGGTCACTTTGGAACCATTGGTTATGTTGCAGCAGGTTTAACAGGTAAAGCAGTTGGAAACAAGGAAAACTCTACTGAAGAGATTAAAGTACCAGAAACATTTGAGTTTTTAAAGGATTCCCTTTTAGCAACAGCCATTACTATGATTATTATTTTCTTAATTGTAGGATTCAAAGCAGGTGCTGATGTTGTAAGTGACTATTCAGGTGGACAAGGTATTGTAATTTTCTCTATTATGCAGGGGATAACCTTTGCAGCAGGTGTAAGTATTATATTATCTGGTGTACGTATGATCTTAGGTGAAATTGTTCCGGCTTTCCAAGGGATTGGAGAAAAAATTGTACCAAACGCAAAACCAGCTCTAGATTGTCCCATTGTATTCCCTTATGCACCAACAGCAGTTATTGTTGGGTTCTTTGCAAGTTTCTTAGGAGGAATCGTTGGTATGTTCTTATTAGGGCCCATTGGTTTAACACTAATCATACCAGGCTTAGTACCACACTTCTTTACAGGTGCAACAGCTGGTGTCTTCGGAAATGCCGTTGGTGGTAAACGAGGCGCCGCATTCGGAGCATTTGTTAATGGCTTGATTATTACTTTCTTACCAGCAATGCTATTGCCAGTTCTTGGTAGCTTAGGGTTTAACAATACAACTTTCGGTGATTCGGATTTTGGTGTTGTGGGTATTGTCTTAGGATTCATTGCTAAATTAATCGGATAAACTTGTTAAATAAAAGCTTGGTTTCATTTTATAATGATGCTAAGCTTTATTTAAAAATTTTTTAGGTGTATAATAATATTAGACTAAACTAGTTAATCAGAATTGGAGAAGAATTATGAAATTTCGTTCTTATAAATTATTAAAAACCATCATAAGAAATGATAAAAACTATCCTGTAAAAGTATTTGCAGATAAGTTTAATGTAACGGAAAGAACGATTCATTATGATGTAGAAGAGCTAAATAAAACGCTAAAAAATTATAATTGTCAGATTGTTCATGAGTTGGAAGGTTTGGCTTTTGAATCAGATGAAAATTCTGATCTACAGAAAGCTTTGATCAGTATTAAAAATGACATTCATTATTCTAGAAAATATCGCGTGAAATTAATTATTCTTGAGCTATTAAAAGCAGAGGAACCCATGATTATACAACAGTTCATGACGCTTTTAAATGTTTCCAGAGGAACTATTTTAAAGGATTTGAAGAAAGTAGAAGAAGAACTCATAGAAAAAGACTTAGAACTCATGAGAAAGCAAAACTATGGTTTTGAGATCTTTGGTAACGAAGTAAACTTTAGAGACTATATTATTAAATTTTTAAATGATGATTTTCAGTTTGTTGAGTTTATTGAATTTTCAAAAAATACTAACTATGACTTATCATTAATAGAAGAGGAAAAAATGTTTTGTGATGTGGTCTTTAAAACAATCAATCTTGAAAAAATCAAAGAATTGGTTGATTTTATTGAAACTGCAATAGGATACAAATTCTCTGATAAATCCTATTACCATATCTACTTATACTTAGCAATTACAGTCGTACGTATAAGAAAAAGACATTATCTTACAATCGGAAATGAGCTTTATATTAAAGTTAAGAAGACTTCTGAATATAAGGTATCACTGAAAACATTTCATATGATTGAAGAGCTTTTTAATTTAAAGATGAGTCAATCTGAAGTAATAAATCTAGCTTTGAAGATTCTTTCAGCTGGTGTATCAACGGATTTTACAGTTAACAAAGAAAAACTTTCAGAAAATAATTTATCACTTTTAGCGAAGCAGATGATTAAAATTGTAGAAAATACCCTAGAAATAAAACTAAATGATGAGGAGCTTGAAAATGGACTTGTTTTACATTTAAAAGCACTCGTTAATCGTTTAAGTTATCATTATGAAAGTAATATTAAAAATCCATTATTAGATGAAATTAAGACAAAATACTCTGATGTTTTTAACGCGACAAAACATGCCATGATGATCTTAGAGACTACCTATAATTGTAAGATCAATGATCATGAAATATCTTATATATCTATGCATTTTGGAGCAGCTTTTGAAAGAAGAAAAAGACTGTTCAATAGTCGTATTAAATCAGTTGTTGTTTGCCCTAGCGGTGTTGGTACTTCAAGTTTTTTGATTTCCAAACTCAGTAAAAATTTTAATGATCTTAATATTGTTGCGAAGGTATCTTTAAAAGAATTGAAAGAAGATATTCTAAAGTTTAAGAACTATGATTTAATCATTACAACGGTTAATTTACCTTATACTTATGACAATATTATTAAAATTTCCCCCACATTTACGAGTTTTGAAAAGTTCAAATTAACTGAGTTAATTAATAAGATTAAAAGAGACTACCAAGGGCCAAGTAAACGACGCTACAGTTTTGCAATTGATGATTTCTATAATGAGATTAAATCAGATTTTATATTAAAAGGTAATTCAATAGAGTTTAAGAAAAAATTATATATGTATTTTAGAGAAAAAAATATTTCCGTTGAATACAATGAAGCATTAGAAGAACAAATTAAGCGCAAAGGATTAATAGAACTATTAGAAAACAAGATCATATTGAATAATGACCAATTAAGTTGGCAAGGGGCAATCATAAAAGCATCAAAGCCCTTACTTGATGAAGGCAGTATCACAGAAGGATACATTGACGATATATTTAACTTAGTTGAATCGAAAGGTCCATACTTTATTATAACCCCTGGTGTGGCCTTAGTTCATTCTAAACCTTCACAAAATGTTCATAAAACTTCTATTGCACTAATGGTATCTAAAGAATCGATTGCTTTTAATGAAGAGAAAAGTGTAAAAATTATGATTATGTTAGCGCTTAGGGATAACAAAGAACATCTCTTAGCCATGACAGACATTTTAACATTGTTCGAGAAGGATGAAACAGTACATGAATTAGTTGGACAGGATTCTGTAGAATCTATAAGTCAATGTTTATTAAAATACCTAAAAAAATAGAATTTTATTGGAAACTCTACTCAGATGTATTGGGTGGAGTTTTTCATTTGAAACAAAATTAACAGTGATAACAGATACTACATTTGATTGGTATAATAAAGGCAGTTTAAAATATATTGAACCTGTTACAATAGAGGATTATGATTTGAAATATAGCTTATGGTGATAATTAAGATTTTTGAAAAAATTTGGAAGGATCTTTAAAGATGCTTCTTTTTTCTTGACAAAAATAGAAAACAATAATATGATATTGATAATCATTATCATTATTAAAGGAGGTATATTTATGATATGTAAAAAAACTGAGTGTAAACTATATTTAGAATGCTTACATGATTATAATCAATATTATCGCATAAACATAATTAAAAAGTTAGGACCTTTGTTGTTAAAGGACAAACCCATTCATCTTTTTTGTTTTAAAAATGACTTCAAATTCAAACAAGAAATTGTTGACTTAATTGAAGAACATTTTAGTGGGTTGCAAAACATTCAATATGTATTTATTCCTTGTGATAATGATACAGTAAAGATTCTATTCTACAACATAAATAATATTGGAAAAGTATTGAAAGATCATAGAAAAGTTAATTTTTTAGAATCAAGAGGCTTTAGTAGAGAGATGGGTGGATTAGATTATATACAATATCTGGTGAAGGAGTTACAAAAAAATAATATACCACCAGAAATCGGCATATTCTTTGGTTATCCAGTAAAGGATGTGATTGGCTATATAGGTCATCCATCACTAAAAAGAACTGAAGTAAAAGGTTGGGAATACTATGGTAATCCTAAAGTATCCAATGAAGTATATGAAACATTTACTGAAGCAGAGCAAACTGTTTTAAAATACCTTTTGATTAAGCAATTTCAATTAGAACAGTTTTTACAAAAACTTGATTTAAAAATAGCATAGAAGTTTAGGAGGTGATTCAATGAGTAAGTATAGAGTAATCTATTCAACGATGACAGGGAATACAGAAGAGATGGCCAGAGCTGTAAAAGCAGGTATTGAATCCGAAGGCCATTCAGTAGAACTCATAGAAGTTAAAAATGCAACTCAAGGAGATGTTGATGAATCATCTGGTGTGGCTTTAGGCTGCCCAGCCCTAGGAGCAGAAGTACTTTCAGATGAAATGGCAGCATTTGTTTCAACAGTGAATATTCAAGACAAACCAATAGTATTATTTGGGTCCTATGATTGGGGAAATGGCGAATGGATGGATGATTGGGAATTAGTTATGAAAAAAAATGGAGCCAAACTGAAGACTAAAGGATTAATCGTACATACGGAGCCTTCCAGTGAAGACTTAGAAGACTGTAAAGCATTAGGAAAGCAGTTAATATAGAAAAATAGAAAAATATATAAAAAAGTATGATAGTGTTTTAGTTGCTACCATACTTTTTGTTATGTATTAGGAAAATATATAAAAGCATACTTCTTTGATAAATAGTTCTTCTGACTATTTTATTTACTAGACAAGTATATTATATTTTTTGTTAACAAACCATATTACTACTGACCCTATAATTTGAGTCCATAGTAGAATAGTGCCGCCAATATGAAATGAAAATTCATGAAAGACTGAAAAAGTAACCATAATTACCAAGAGTAACAATGTGAAATGGTTAAGAATACTATGGCATTTCATGTACTGTTGTTTAATCCTCTCATCATCTGACATTTGATCTAAGTCATCTTTAAACCCTTGATCCTTTCTTTTTATAATGAGTAAAATGAATAAGAGAACTGAGATCATTAAAAAGCTTGTCGCAAGGCCATTAAAAAAGGCATGACCAATACCGGCCTTGCTTAAAGCAAAGATACTAATACCAATTAAAAATAAAAAGCTAGACAAAAATTTATAGTAATTATAAACTTTTGATTTCTTAATCCACATAATTTTCCTCCCAAAATAATTCATCTAAAGTGGCATTTAATGACCGACAAATATTAATACATAGTTTTAATGAAGGATTATAATTATTCGATTCAATTAATCCTATTGTTTGACGAGTAACTCTAACTTCTTTTGCTAATTCTAACTGGGTTAAATTCATTTCCATTCGTTTTAGTTTTACTTTATTTAATCCCAAAAGCACCTCCTAAGAGTTATATATATTACTATTGTAACATATATATTCCATATCGTCAATTTAAAACATTAAATTAAAATATTTTTCATAAGTTATCGGAAGAATATTCCCCACCATAATAACATTATTAATGAGGATATCAAGCCAATACCTATTGAGTAATTTTTATTAATATCTTTGACAACTTGAACTGCTTTCACGTTTAATAAGATGGTCCAACCGACACCAAAAGTTATTCTAACAATATCAAAGGTAAAGTGATTCCAGTTTAAGGTCACAATCAATACTGTCTCCACAAACCATAAAATAAAAAATGACGGCAAAATAGAAGCGATACCTACTGGTCCCCATAGTTTTTTGTAATCCAATGAAAAGTTGTGTTTCTTTAATAAATATTTAATGGTTCGATAATTAATTAGTACACCTATGATTGTCACTGGAAAAGTAATAAAACTTTGGTAATAATAGTACTGATGTCTTTCAACAGGTAAAAAATAATCAAGTAATGGGATGAGTCCTTTTAAATGAAAGGAATAGACTGTTAAAGTATAAAGTAAAGC
>DATFJG010000025.1:0-16289 GCA_035269305.1 Clostridia bacterium | reverse complement strand
AGAAGCATCCTTTGGTAAAGCAATGATAGTAGGAATGTCTAGAAGAATATGTGCAGACCTATATGAAGCAATAATAAAACTAAGACCAGAATGGCATAGTGACAATGATAGTGAAGGAAAGATAAAAGTAGTAATCTCCGGATCATCAGCAGACGGACCAAAACTTCAACACCACATAAGAACCAAAACTCAAAGAGAACATTTAGCTAAAAGAATGAAAGACCCTGAAGATGAACTAATGATTGTAATAGTAAGAGATATGTGGCTTACTGGATTTGACGTGCCTAGCCTTTCTACTATGTATATAGATAAACCTATGAAAGGTCATACCCTAATGCAGGCTATAGCAAGAGTAAATAGGGTATTTAAAGACAAACCAGGAGGACTAGTTGTAGACTATATAGGAATAGCGAATAAACTTAAAGAAGCTCTATCAGAGTACACTGAAAGCGACAGAAAAAATACAGGAATAGATACAGATGTAGCTGTAGCTCTAATGAAAGAAAAATATGAAGTAATAAGAGATATATTACATGGACATGATTATTCTAAATACAACTCAGAAAAGTCCTCTAAAAGAATGCAGACAGTAACAGAAACAATAAATTTTATCTTAGGAAAAGGTGAAGAAATTAAAAAAGACTTTTTAGATTATACTACTCAACTTGCAAGAGCATATTCACTATGTGTAACCACAGATGAAGCAAAAGAACTAAACGAAGAAATAGCATTTTTCAAATCAGTTAAATCTGGGATTATAAAAATGATACCTGAAGGTTCTAAAAGAAAAACTACAGACCAACTAGATGCACAGATAAATCAATTAATATCAAAATCAATAATATCAGAAGAAGTTGTAGATATTTTTGAATCAGTTGGACTTAAAAAGCCTAATATAGCTATACTATCTGATGAATTTTTAGATGAAGTACAAAATATGAAACATAAAAACCTTGCAGTAGAACTATTAAAAAGACTTCTAAAAGGCAAGGTAAAATCTATATCAAGAAAAAACCTTATAAAATCTAGAAAATTCTCAGAAATGCTAGAACAAACTCTACTTAAATATCAAAACAGAGCAGTAGAAACATCCCAGGTAATAATGGAACTTATACAAATGGCTAAAGAACTTAATGAAGCAGAAAAAAGTGGAGAAGATACAGGGCTTACCCAGGATGAAATAGCTTTCTATGATGCCTTAGCAGATAATGAATCTGCTAAAGAAGTCCTAGGAGATGAAATCTTAAGACAAATTGCTATGGAACTAACAAAATCAATAAGAAACAGTATGACTGTAGACTGGAACTTAAGAGATTCAGTAAGAGCAAGAATGAGAATGCAGATAAGAAGACTACTTAAAAAATATGACTATCCACCAGATCAAGAAGAAAATGCAGTAGAAACAGTAATGGAACAGGCCGAGCTAATGTGTTCAAATGAAGTTGTTTATGAAGACAGAACTGAAGATGGTATGCATGGGAAGGCTGCTGAAGAAGAAAGTTAATAATAGTTATAATAAGAATGAAAGGAGTATTAAAATGAATGAAACAGTATCAAAATTTGTAGATTTTAATGGAAAATTAGGTAGAAAAAAATTTGCAATAAGAATGGTTATTTTAATGGTAGCTGCTATTATTTTATACAGTATTAATCTTTCTATTGAAGCATATATGATTGAACAAGCACTAGCAGGAAGTAATATTAACATGACTTTGTTTAATATTTATGGCATTGTATCAGTTGTAATAGGTATATTTATATTTGCATCATACTTTTCATTATTAACTAGAAGATTAAAAGATTTGAATAAAACAACATTCTTAAGTATATTAGGCATTTTTCCGATGATTAATATAGTTTTTGTTTTATATTTAATGATACGTAAAGGCCCAGATGAAAAAAACAGGTCTAGGGTTAATAGTTTAGATGATAACGAAAAAAAATCAAATAAAAACATGGATATAAATAATAAAGAAGAAACTGATGAAGTGATAAAAGAAGAAAAACCATGAAATAAAAACCCTGATAAAAGAGCAAGAAATATTGGTGGTTTGATATATTTGCTTATAATAGGATTGTTCATAGGTTTGATTCGATATTCAATCCAAATATTCAAAGCTACACGTGTATTAATAAATGGTGGATTTAAAATAGTGTTAAATTATTTTGGGAAATTCGTAGCATTATATACAATTATTGATTTAATTTTTTGTGTTTTTATTTTCATAATAGCACTATTAACCTTAATAAATATTTTCAATAGAATGAAAAGGAGCATTTGGTTATTGAAAATATTCTATATCTCAAATCCAATTTTTAACATATTAAATTTTAGTTTTAAAACATATTATGATCTTGAAAACATATCTATTATTTCTTATCCGATATTTATAATTGATATAATTATTATTATTTATATTTTTAAATCAAAAAGACTAAAAGAAACATTTATCAAAGTATAAAATAAATATCAGATGGTAATATAATAATGGTAATATAATAAGAGTTGAAAAGATAGAATATTATTATAAATAAGGAAAACTATAAATCAAATAACTAGTAATATGCAGATATTTATATATAGAAAGGATGAAAAATGAAGAAAATATTTGAAAATATTTTAAGTAATTATTTATATGAAAAAAATAAATCCTTCAAAAATAATAATTTAGCGAATTATATTAGGAAAGATGCTAAAGAAGTAATAGAAAAAAATATGATGTTAAATTTAAATAAATATAAAATAAAAGGTTCACCAGGGCAAGGAGGATGGGCTATAGTACCATGGATAGGATTATTTGATTTAGATATAACTGATACTGCTGAAAATGGTTACTACATAGTTTATCTTTTTCAAGCAGACATGAAAGGTGTGTATTTATCATTAAATCAAGGATGGACTTATTTTAAAGATAAGTATAAAAAGAAATTAGGTAGGAATAAAATAAAAGCGACATCTTCTTATTGGAGAAATAATCTTTCTTCTATTTTAGAGGATTTTTCAAAAGATGATATTGACTTAAACTACAAAGGGAATTCAACTGATTTACCTGAAGGATATGAATTGGGGCATATATGTGGAAAATACTATGAACTAGGAAAAATACCAGAAGATAAAGAACTGATAAATGACCTAGATAATTTATTAGGAATCTACAGAGAATTGAAAGGTAAAATAAAAAATACATCTATAGAAGATATAAATAACGCTATTTTAGCTAACGAAAAAATTGATCTTAGTAAAAAAAATAATCAGAATTTTGGAAAAGAATCGAAATCTACTGTAAATAAAATTAATAAAATAATAGATAATCCAAAATCCTTTGAGTTAGAATTAATTGATTTTGAACCCTATGATAAGAAATTTAAAGAAAATAATGAATAAAGAGATTATAAAGCAATAAAAAAAGATTATGAAACAGAAAGTAAAAATAAAAAAAGGATTGGTTTTGCTGGAGAGTTAATAGTTTTGGAACATGAAAAAGATATCTTAATAAAAGCTGGAAAAGAAAAATTAGCTAAAAAAGTAGAACATAGTTCGGTAATAAAAGGTGATGGGTTAGGATATGATATATTATCATATGATGAAGAGGGAAATAAAAAGTATATTGAAGTAAAAACAACAGTTAATAAAAATAATAATAGTTTCTATATTTCTTCGAATGAGATTGAGTTTTCTAAGTCAAACAAAAATTACTATCTTTATGTAGTAAAAATAACAGATTTGGATGAAATGAAAGGTGAAGTTCAGGTAATTAAAGGAGATATTAATAAGAATTTAGAGTTAATTCCTATTAAATTTAAAGGTACTATTTATTAATATTATATGAAGCAAAAAAGCTATGGAAGTGATTTATCTATGGAAAAACTAACTTATATAGAGGAAAAAATAAAAAAAGCATTAATTGATAATGACATAAAATTTGATGAACAATATATAATAAGACAAAATAACAGCCTTGTGCCAAAGTATATTATAGATTTTGTGGTATATGGAAAAAAATGTAAAGTAGCTGTTGAATGTGATGGAAGAAAATATCATAATATGTCAGATTCTAAAATATGTTATGATGCAGAAAGACAACTTTGGCTAATGAATCATGGATTTAATGATGTTCTAAGATTTAGCTCTGATAGAATTAATAAAAATATTAATGATTGTATTGAAGAAATAGTAGAAATCATACACTTATATGACAATAAAAACAAAGAAAATATTAATAGATATAAAAAGAATAAAAAATATAAGAAAAATAAAAAATATAATATTAATTATTTTAATGATAAATTAGAAACAATTGAAATGAATTCATATGGTACTTCCGATAGTTATGATAATGGAAGAGGTGGAATAGCTATAATATTAGTTTATAAAGACAATATAAAACTAATTCAAAAAGGATATAGACACACAAATATATTTAGAATGGAATTACTTAGTGTCTTAGAAGGTTTAAAGGCATTAAAAAGAAGTTGTAACATAAAATTGTTTTGTAATTCAAAATTTATAGCTAATGAACTTAATGAAACTAGACTTTCAAAGAGTAATCATGCATTAAAACTATATGGCAAGCCTTTAGAAAGTTATGTATTAATAAAATCAATTGCTTTAGAATTAAAGAAACATCATTACGAAATAAAATATATAGATAAAAACATTAGACATTTTAAATATCTCAATGATGCAAAAGGAAAAGCGAGACAGGCTTGTTATACACTTAATGAAGAAGAAATGATAATAGACAGAAATAAATATAATTATTATGAGAAGATAAAATAATGGAAAATATTAAAGGGGTATAAATAATGGATACTAAATATGATATATTTCCACAAGAGGTTGTAGAAAAATTAGAATATTATGTTTATAGATTAATTGATCCAAGGAATGGAGAAACCTTCTATGTAGGAAAAGGAAAAGGAAACAGAGTTTTTGCTCATATGAAAGCAGCTATTGATGAAAAAGGATTAGATGAAGTTTCGGATAAACTACAAACGATAAGAGAAATTCATTCAAATGGGTTAAAAGTAATACATGTGATACATAGGCATGGTATGGATGTCAAAACAGCATATGAGGTTGAAGCTGCACTTATTGATGCTTATCCTAATGCTACGAATATTATGGGTGGCTCACATAGCAATGATTACGGACCGATGCACTCATCCCAAATCATAAATAAGTATGCAGCGGAGGAAGTTATTTTTAATCATAAAGTAATTATGATTAACGTAAATCAAAGTAAGCTAGAGAAAAATTTATATGATGCTGTTAGATATGCATGGAGGTTAAGTAAGAAAAAGGCTGAAGAGGCTGATTATGTAGTAGCAAATTCTCAAGGGATCATTATTGGAGTATATAAACCAATATTATGGCTAAAGGCTACAAAAGAAAATTTCCCGGAATTTACATTTCATATAAAAAATAGATATGGTTTTCATGGAGAAGAAGCTCCAATTGAAATAAAGGAAATGTATCTCAGAAAAAGGATACCAGAATCATTTAGAAAAAAAGGTGCTGCAAATCCAATAAAATACAGTTATTAGTTGCATCAGCCAACAAAATAAAAAGAAGAAATCTAACAAATTTACATTAAGATGATGAAATAAAAAGAATAATAATTAAATGAAATAAAAACAATATGTAAGGAGGCATTTGATGCAAATAATTAAATTGAAATGTGTAAGTTGTGATGTTGAGTTAACTACCTATAAGGTTATTGGTTACACATGTCCAAATTGTGGTAGTATTGTTTATCCTCAGAATAGTAAGTATGAAGAAAAATTTAATAAATTTACTGAGAATATTGATGATAAAGACATTGATAAAGTAATAGATAAAAAAAGTAAAATTTATAAACTTCTTGAAAAACTTAAAATGAAAGAGATTATAGAAATAGGAAGAGAGCTGTTCAATATATTACTTAAAGAAGAAACATCATATAAGATTAAAGTAATAATAGCAGCAGCCTTTACTTATCTATTGGCACCTATTGATTTAATTCCTGATGTTATTCCGGTAATTGGGTATTATGATGATATTGCTATTATGCTTTTAGCATTTAAAATGATATCTGAAATTTCTGGTATCATCGACATAAGTAATATAAAAAAAAGAATAAAATATCAAAATGGACAGATTATTTTTAATGTATGTGATAATACTGAAAATTTAGATTACAATTATATTGAAGAGAAAAACAGAAAGATATGGATTGTTAGCAAAGCTGATCTTAAAAAATTTGGATACTCAAATATTAATAATTCAATAATCGCAAACAATAAAAATTATTTGCTTCATAAATATATTCCTAAACTTTTAATTAGTATGGATGAATATGATGAGTTAAATTTTAATAGTATTATTGAAGAACAATCTAATATCGCTAAAATGCTAGGCGCAAAAAAAGTAAGTTTTAAAATTAAAGAGCTTAGCAATAATAATAATAAAGCAGATCAAAAATTTAATTTTAAAGGAGTATTTAAAAATGAAGCAAGTTTGGATAGGAACAATCAAAGCAAGAATTATATAGAAAAAAATTATGTGTTTAGAGATTTTGATAATATTTATTTTGAATATATTAACAATTTAATTTGGTTATTCACTGATGAAAATATTTCTGGAGAAATAATAAAAGAAAGGATTCTTAATAATACCGAAAAACAAACATTCAATAGAACTATAAAAACGACAAATCTATTGAATGCAAAAACAAGAGCAGAGATATCAAGAGTAAATAGTGAACTTAAGGTAGATGTAAATATTAGTAAATCTATTGAAAAAGAAATTGAAATTAATATAGAATATTTTGATTTACCAGATGATGTGAAAATCAATAGAGATAAGGTTTATGAAAATATAATAAAAAGAATTAATGATAGAAGGGACAAGCTTGAGTTAGAGTTTTGAGTAAAATTTTATTTTTAATAATTTATAGATTATTTTTAATTGATTGGAAAGATATAAATATCTTTTGTTGAGAGGGTGTTATTTTTACTGTAGGTATAAATGTGGAGGATAAAATGTAAAATGATAAATCAATTTAGATTTTAAAATCATAAAGATATAAAGGATTATATAAAAATATAAAAACCTTAAACTATAATCCAATAAGATATAATAATAATACTTCTTTTAAAATTAGTGACAATAGGAATAAAGAAGAAAAAGAATTAATTGAAGTTAGTAAAAAATAGAACAATTTGAAAGGGAGAATGATGTTTGCCCTAAAAGATAAGTTCCACTATGGCAATATATAGCCAAGTGAGTCACTTAAAAGCAAGTAGCACTAATACTCGGCAAAAAATAGATCTTATCTTTTCAAATAGAGAGAAGTACAAGTTTTTTGACTAAAATAGTGTTGCTAATCTAAAATCTTGATCTTATAACATTTATAAAAATAATAAGTTGTATATAACATTTGTACAGCTTAAAATAAGGAAAGAAATGAAATATAAAATTAACGGACTTTCATGTAAAAAAGGGATTGAATTTAGCTCAGAAGGTATAATAGTAAAAAAATACAATGATGAAAAAATTAAGATTGAAGAAACAAAAAATAAATTGTGGAGATGGATTATTGCTATTCTTTTTGTATATGTTATTTTTATAGAGTTTGTTAATTTGAATATTTATAGAATATTATTGTTACTAATACCGTTACTATGTATTTTTTTGTTAAATTCATTATTCAATACTAAGTCTAATGAATTTCATTCAGCAGAACATATGGCTATAAATGCCTATGAAGAAGAAGGATATGTTGACCGAGATAACATTAAAAAATATTCAAGAACTTCAAAAAAATGTGGAACAACTTATATATTATTACTTTTTAGTACACTTATAATTTTTGCTATTATCAATTTATTTATTGTAAACAAATTAATTTATTTAATACTATTAACATTTTTCTTATATATACAGTATGATTATTTAAAAGGATATAAAAAACTAGAATTTATTTATAAATTCGTATATCCTGTTTCTCTATTTGTTCAAAAAAAATTTCTAACAAATACTCCAGAGGAAAAAAACTTAAAAGTTGCTGTCGAAGGAATTAATGTACTTATCGGTGAGCTAAATAAAAAATTATAAGTAATTAATTATATTATTTGTAATTTTGAAGACAAATTTGTTTGATTTGTAAAGTTTCGTTTAACTTAATTATAAATAAAAAAAACTTAAAGAGCTAGCAAATAATAAAATTATAAATAAAGGATGTTTTAATGTGAAATATAAGAAAGTATCAGAAATACTAGAGGGAAAAGATGTTTCTCTAGAAGTAACGGAAAATGAGTCAAATAAATATTATGATATTTTAAAATTTCAACCAATGGCTAAATTATATTATAGTAAAGATAGGGGTATATTCTGTGATGAAGAGAGATATTTAGAAAAAGTTAATAATTTTATTGGATTGGCAATAAAGAAACAACCAGGATTATTAATTACACCAGAAGGTTCAATACCAAAATCATCTTTGGAAAACATAGTTAACGATAAAGAAAAATGGCCAGATATAGGTAAATTATGGTGTTTATGTATGTCTGGAATGAGCAAGAAAGAATTTAAAGAACTTATTAATGAGTTAGATAACAAAACAAATATAGAAATAATCATTGAATATATTGAAAATTACAAAACGTATGTAAATTCACTTTTTTATCTTTTTAGGATAGACAAAGATAAATTAGCCATAGTTATACAATTAAAAACAGCTCCTATGTCAGATAGACAATTTGAAAGTGAAGCTGTTGATTTAACAAGAGGAAATGCTATATATATTTTTGATTTAAATAAAGGAAATGATACTAATAATGTATTATTAAGTCTAATATGTGCTGATGCAATTCAAGTATCAATGTCAGATTTAGTCAATGAATTAAAGGGGAAATATCCTATAATTATTAACTCGCAATGTAATTACAAACCATTCCATGATGAATTTAAAAGAATAAGAATTTCTTTTTTTTCTGATAGAAACGTGCATGAGTTTAGATGGATTGTAACTAATTGGGCTAAAAAAACTGAAATTAATAGTGATGAAAAAATGAATGAGACAGGGAATGTTTATTATAATTACTTATACGTAGATGGAAATAATCATTTAGGGAGGAAATTTTCAAATAAGGATGCATTTTACGATCGTATGAAAAATCAAATTAATGGTGTATCTTATTTTGCTGATTATAACTTCAATATATGGAGCTTTCCAGATGAAGAAAATATTTCATGGTTTATTGTTAAGAAAGAAGAATGTCACACTTATAATAATGCTTTGAATTCTAATTTTGACCCTGTTGTTAAAGAAATATATTTTTATAAAAAGGAGTCTAATGACTGGGTAAAGTTCAATAAATACTGTGAATTATTAGGTGATAAAAAATTATCGAATCTTTATATTTCAAAAAATGAATTATTAAGGCCATATAATTATTCAATTTGTTTAAATGAAGAATGTGGTGATAAATGTTTATGGTTATATAATGATTACTTTTTTGGCATTTGTTTTGGTGAAGATATGAGAAGTGAATTAGAATGTAATTATGAAGTATCGAAAAGAACCATTTTTGCTTTGAATGAAGAAGGCAGGAAGAAGACATTTCATAAAAGAAAATTATTTGAGATATTAGTTAAATTAATTGAAACAAATAAAATTCCTAAAGAATTAAGTTTATTTTCGAAGAATATAAAATTCGATATAGATACTAATGCAGCTGAAACAGGTAGTAATAATATTTATAATGTATCAGTAGAAAATGTAGAAGAAGAGCATCCTAATTGGCACCTTAAAAAAGGAATATTTGCGATTTTAGATACTGAACAAATTAATATCGTTGAAAAAACATACAAAACTTTATATGATTCAACTAATAAAGAGAATAGAGACCAAATATTATTATACTATAGGCTAGATGGGAATTATACTCCATATGATACTCCACATAAAGAAAGAAAAATTACACATTCAAACAGCACTTTTACAAAGAATACAACTTCGATTTTGAAAGGAGGAAATCAATATGAAGAAAATTGATGCAATATTAGAAGATTCAAACTATAAATATGATAAAAAGACAAAACAGTTTGACAATGAGAATTTAGATATTTATACCACTTATAAGTATTTAAACTCAAAAGAAGATAAAATTATTTCCAAATACATAATTATTGACTGTTTGAAAAATAATTTCATCAATATAATAGATAGATTTGAAGAATTTCAAAAAAAATTCATTTCTAATCATTTTTATTCTCACAGAGATGATATTAGATGGAACATTTATACTTTTTTTATAGTAAATAAAGATGAAATCCCTAAAGAAGCTTATGATATTGAGAAAGACGAAGACTATTCAAGAAAATTTATTTTTAATACAGTAGAACTACAAGATTATTTAAAAAATGGATTTTTAGGAGATATAAAATTATTTAATCAAATTAAAATAAAAACTAATTTTGTACTTGAATGGGATAATTTTTTGAGTGAAAATTCTTTAAATGGCTGTATGTACAATAAAATGAAAAAGGATAGTATAAATAATTATATAGAGAGCAAAAAGCCAATTCGGCCAGTAGGAAGGCCATCAAAAGTCAAAACCTCATCGAGTGTAAAAAAAGATGATATAATTAAGGAAATAAATGAAATTAATTTTTCTAACTACAGAGAGCATTGTTTTGAAAAGGAATTCTCATATGAGCCGGGTTTGATAAATCTTATTTCAGGTTCTAATGGAAGCGGTAAATCTTCAATTTGTGAAGCTATTTCATTAGGATTTTGTGGTGAGAATGGTAGTATTGAAAAAGTAAGAAATGAAAGTGTTTTACTTAATTGCAAAAATGTTCAGGGAAATAGAACTATCTTATCATCACAGAAAACTCCTAGAAGGAAAAGAGAACTTGATTTAACATGGTATGGAACTACAACTACGGGATATAAATCAAGATTATATGAAAATTTTACAGTTTTCAACTATATTCAAGCTAATACTATATATAAAAATACTGGAAAAGATTTTAATGAATTATTAAAAAATTTACTTTATGGTGAAGAGACTACTAAAATATGGAAAAATATTCAAAATTATAAAAGTGAGTTTGAAAATAAAATTAATGAATTAAGAAAAAATAAAAAAAATATTGAAGAAAAATTAAAAGAGAAGAAATTAGAGATAAATAAAGTAGAAGAAATTAGTTCTAATTCAAAAATAATATATGATGATGAATATGATATTTTTGATTCTTTGCAAAAGAATAGATCGTTTAATGAGATTTTGGATAAAATTAATCCTGTTTATTATGATTTAGAGAGATTAATAGAAAGCGGATATGAGTTTCAAGAAATAAAGACGTACAAAGAGATTAAATCAAAACTTGGAGAATTTAATAAAAAGGTAACTTATCTTCAAGATAAAAAGACCAAAATAAATAATTTAGAAGAAAAAGAAAAAAGAATAAAAGAGAAGATAAGTAATATTAATATTGAAATCAAAGATTTAGATTCTCTTAGACTAGATATCGAAGAATTGAAAGTTAAATACAGTCATAAAATTAATGAAGAATTATTCAGTGCAAAAAATAATTTTGAAATAAATAATGAATTTAATAGTATAAGGCTTTGGGAAGGACTTAAGAACGAATACTATAAGAATGAATTTAAATCACAAGAATTGAGAATAATAATTGAAAAACATAAAAAATTTATACAATATGATTATGAAATCAATTTTGATCAAAGTAAATATAATTATGCAAAAAAAATATACACTAATTTGTTAAAAGAGCAAAAGAATATAAAGGAAAGAATATTAGAAAAACAAAAACATAAAGATTTATCCAATAAGATAAAAACTGATATTTATAGATATGGAAAAGAATACCAGAAAATTAATGAAAGCAATTCGAGATGTCCTCTTTGTGGATTTGATTATAAACAACAAAAACTAATGGAAGAAGCAATCGAGAATACTGCAAGTTTAGATAAATCAATAGATAATGAACTAGATAATTTAATACAAGAAGAGCAAAAAAATAAAATAAAAATTAACAACTCAAAAAAAGAATTAGAAAAATTAGAAAAAGAAAAAGTAATAAATAAAGAATTTTTAGAATCAATTGAAGAATTTAAAAAGTTTAATATAAATATAGACACAAATATACCTTATGATTTATATAAAGAAGCTAATAATTTATTGGATTCTATTGAAAAGTTTCTTTTTGAAAAAAAACATATTGTTGATTTAATTAATAACATAACAAAAAAAGATATTTTTGTTGAGTTTAATAACCAAAATGATATAAAAAATTTTATTTTATTTATTGAAAATAAAATTAAAAAAATAAACAATGAAATTACAGTTAAATTAGACTATAAAAAAGATCTTGAGCAAGAATTGATCGTTATAAGTAAAGACTTAGAAAACAAAGAAAAAATTCTAAATGATTATAAAAATATTACACATAAAACAAAATCGATGAAAGAAAACATTAGAGTATTTAATAATATTAAATCTAATTTTATAGGAATTAATGACACTACTAATATTAAGGACTTTTTTAATTCTCTTGATACTTTGAAAAAAGTTTTAGAGCAGAAAATAAAAAGGGAAGTAGAAGATAAATATAAAGAATCTATATTGAGTGAATACGAAAATATAACAAAAGAACTTGAAACAGAAAAAAATAAAATGAAAAGATGTAAAGAAGCAATAAATATATTTGATCAGTTAACTTCACTTGAGGATAATATGAATATGTTTATAAGAAAAAACGAAAAATTTATTGAGAAAATTTTCAAAATGATTCATAGACCAGATGAATTTATTGACTTAGAAATTAATGAAGGCAATATTATCTTTAAAAGAAAATCTACAAAAGAAATAACTAAAATAGAAAATATTAGCACTGGACAAGCTATTTCATTAATTTTTGCTGTAACTATATGTTTACACTTTTCTGCAAAAAATACTCCAAAGATATTAATATTAGATGAACCAGTGGCAAATCTAGACGATATGCATATTATGAATTTTGTCGATACTCTTAGAGAGATAGCACTTAAGGGGGTGCAAATATTTATTACTACAGCAAATGAACAGGTTGCTACATATTTAAGAAGAAAATTTAGTTGTTTTACAAAAGATTTTAAACATCTTGATATTCAAAGAACAGATGAAAATCCATCAAAATTTATAGAAAAAACATATTTACCTTATAAAGAATCTCCAGAAATAATAGAAATAAAAGCTGTTTAGATGATCGTGAATTATGTAAATAAGCAAAATATTATCAATATAAATAAAATTAATCAAAAGCTAGGAAATAAGGTTGAAACATATAATTATAAAAAAAATCAGATATTTAAATCTGAAACATATAAAATTCATATAAAACGTGAATACCAAAAACTTTAATTATTTGATTTAAAATATAAATTTGTATTATTAAGCAAAATAATAATGGGGTAGTTGTTATGTTTGGAGATTTAGTAATATTTTTAAAAGAGTGTGGAAAGTATTTTGTGTTGTTTTTTCTTATTTTTACATATTTTAGAATGATTCATTTAATATTTAAATTAAAAATAAACGATAAAAAATTTTTGCATTTTATAGTAGGTATTTTATTGATATTTAGTATATATATATCAGTAGGTTTTCTAGTTATAGAATTACTGGGTAAAGATTTTAGCATTTCAAAGATTATTGGATTTATACTAGCAGTGTATTTAATATACTTTGATATTAGAAATACTATTTTCATGACCATTAGAAACTATCAAAATGATGAAAAACACGAAATAGAAAAGTTATTTGACTACAAGGAGGATTTCATGAGCAAATTAGCGGTAAAATGTCCTAATGAGAAAATATACGGAGTAAATGGTAGGATAGCTCATTTCAAAAATGGATTGGAAGAAATTCCAAAAATAGAAGATGACATAGATTATATATTTTTCAGAAAAAATTCTATTCGTTGTAAAGACATTGGTAGAGGATTAACGGCTTATTATCCTGATAATTATCATTATGATAAGGAATCAGGTTATTCATATAAAAATAGAAATATTTACATAAAGAATAACAAGAATGGATACATTAGTATTGAAGACTATAAATATTTAGATGAGATATCTGATTATTTAGATTAAAATAAGTGTTTATACATATAATATAATTAAATCAAATCTACATGTAAACTAAAAAACAAGCATTTAAAGTCTCAAAAATTAACCACCAATTAACCACCAAGGGAAGAAATAAGGTAAAAATATATAAAATGATAAATCAATGTAGTTATTGCAATAAGAAAGATATAAAGTATTATAAAAAAGTGTGAAAACTTGAAATTATAATCCTCGTGTCGATGGTTCGATTCCGTCTCTGGGCACCAAAATGTAGTCTTATCAATAGGTAAGGCTATTTTTATTTTGTTCTAAAAGTCAAAAAATTAGAAATTAACCCTTCTTTAAACCTTTTTCAAAATTAATCCTTAATTTTGGATAGTAAATTATAGTAAAATTTGGGAAAAACCCCCTTTTGTAATCCTCGTCTTGATGGTTCGATTCCGTCTCTGGGCACCACTAAAGATAGTATTAACAATTTATAGGGCTATTTTTAAGATAGTTATCTATATATTCTTTTACTGTTGTCCTTGAAATATTTAATTCTTCGATTAGCTTTCTTATTATATCAAAATAACTCGTTCCGTATTTAATTAGTAATTTAACTGCTTTAAATCTATCTTTATATGAAAACACGATCAACTTGCTTGTAGATTTTTAAATCTAGGTTTCATCTTTGTTGAACTACTTTTATATTAATATGAATATTTTTTTTCAGAGTTTCCTTGTCGCTTGAGTTTAATACTATGGGTACTTATGATATAGTTATATTGTTATATAGTCATTGGATATTACAAAAAAAGGATAGGTTATGAAAATTATTAATTTGGGAAATATATTAAGCAACAATTATATAATAAAAATGGGTGGAGAATTTTTATTGATAGATACTGGTTATCCTGAACACTATGATGGTTTCATCAAAAAGTTATATAAGTACAATATACACTTAGAAGATATTTCATATATTTTACTTACTCATGCCCATGATGACCATGCTGGATTTTTGAGTAAATTATTGAATAATTCAAATGCAAAGCTTATACTCCATCCTAAAGCTGTAGCAAGATTGAAAAAGGGACAGAATTGTTTTAAAGGAGGATGTTCCAGCTATTTAGCTTTAGTATTTTGCAAAGTTATGAAACTTTTAGGCAAGGGAGATCATAAATTTCCAAATGTAGATAGACTGGATAGATACATAATATTAAATAATTCTATTAAATTAGCACTTGAACAAAAGCTTAATGTAAGTATTATCAACCTACCGGGACATACTTCTGATTCTATAGGATTGTTGTTAGAAGATGGAACTTTATTTTGTGGAGATGCAGCAATGAATGGGTTCCCAAGTTTAAATAAAATAATTATATGGATTGAAGACTTAAAAGAATACAAGAAATCTTGGGAACTGATATTAGAGATAAGTCCGAAAAAAATTTATCCTTCACATGGCAAACCTTTTATGAAAGAAGAATTAATGAAAAATATAAATAAAATAGATAATATAAACCTATATCCTCTAAAAAATAAGAGTGGATAATATAATAATATAGATGATTCTCTTATAATGATATTACTTGTTGTATTTTGCTAGGACTTCAATTTAGAACAATATAATTCTAAAATAATTTGAATATATATTGTTTAAAAAAATATATATCGGGTATTATTTATATTGAGAGATAAAAAACAGGAGGTATATATAATGAGTAATTATCATGAGCCAATTGAATCATTAGATGAGCATACACGTAATTGTACTAGAGCTATGAACAGTTTAAAAGAAGAGATTGAGGCAGTAGATTGGTATAATCAAAGAGTAGCAGCTACTAAAGATGAAAATCTAAAAAAAATATTAGCCCATAATAGAGATGAAGAAATAGAACATGCTGCCATGACATTAGAATGGTTGAGAAGAAATATGGACGCTTGGGATGAAGAGTTAAAAACCTATTTATTTACTGAAGAACCGATTACTGAAGTTGAAGAAATAAGTGAATCAGAAGAAGATAATTCTTCTAAAAATGATGATTTAGGAATAGGCAATTCAAAATAAAAAGCAAAAGATTTATAATTTATAAATGGAAAGGAGAATTTTTATGTTAAAAAGAAATTTAGCCCCTATTTCAGAGGAAATGTGGCAAGAAATAGATGATAGAGCGAAAG